>CAMLJR010000124.1 GCA_946480345.1 uncultured Spongiibacteraceae bacterium | reverse complement strand
TCGGGCTCATAACCCGAAGGTCGTCAGTTCAAATCTGGCCCCCGCTACCACTTTTCTTCAAGCCGTTACCCTACTTCATCCGCACCGGCTTGCCTCTGCTCTACATCAATCCTGTTTTATTTCTTTATCTAATCTGCCTCAAAGCCTGCAGCTCGTTCACTTCTAGATGTGCGTGCCTTCATTTATCGAATCGCCGAAACCCCATCAGCCCCGGTAGCCTGTTCTATACTCAGCTGGCTTTTGCATTCTGGAGCCGATGCACCGTGCTGAATTTCTCTCGTTATTCAATCCTCGCCGCCGCCATATGTTGCGCAACCGCCTATGCGCAGGACGATTTCAACGACGATAAAGTCGAAAGTAATAGCTGGCGCGAAAATCGGATTGCCGAATGCCAACAGCAATTCGGTGCCGAACAATGCTCGGACCCGCAATTTCTCGAAGAGCAGTTCCACATCAAATCGTTGGGGGTTGCCCATGATGCCGGCCGACGACGCGCAAAACTGGAAAAAGAAGCCGAGCGCGAACTCACGCTGCAACGCGTCTGCAATGTTTCGCCAGCGACCGCTTGCAAAAATAACGCGACACCGCAATGCGTGCAGCAGGTGCAACAGTCGTGCTCGCAATTGAAAACCCAGGTAGCACGATGTTTACAGAATGCGAAGACTTATTGCGCGTCCGCAGCAATACCGAATTGCATGAAGCAACGGACCGCTCAGTGTCCTTCCGCTAAAAAGCAACCGCTCGCGCAGTTTTTTGCAAAATATCCGAAACTGGCACCCGATCAAAAAATGCGTTTAACCAAGCTTGCGCAAGAGCTCGATGCTAAACAGGGTAATTGGTTTACCCGCTTGCTCGGCATCGCCAACTGATTCGATAAAATCGTGGCAAAAAAAACCCCGCCGAGGCGGGGTTTTTTATCGGTGAAAATTATTTCTTCATCACCGGCTCAGTTTTTTCTGCTTGCATCACCGCCACTACGCGACGGTTTTCAGCACGACCTTCAGCCGTTGCGTTGCTGGCGATCGGTTTCGATTCGCCATAACCCACAGCGGTCAAGCGCGATCCATCGATGCCATAACGAGAGATCAGCATATCGCGTACTGCGTTAGCACGACGATCTGACAACTTCTTGTTATACGCGTCTGAGGCGGTCGAATCGGTATGGCCAGCGATTTCTGCTTTAACGTTGCCATAACGCTTCAGGAATTTCGCCGCTTTTTCGACTTCGCCGTAGTACGCTTCGGTGATCTCGGATTTATCTACCGCGAAGTTGATATCGAGGCGCATTTCCTCGGTTTTATGCAGCACGAATTCACAACCGTCGGCGTCTACTTCACGACCGCGCGGCGTATTCGGGCATTTATCTTTGTCGTCGTAAACACCATCGCCATCGCTATCGACAGGGGCTGGTGCAACTACGGGCGCAGGGGCCGGAGCGGGTTCGGCTTTCTTCTCACCACCAAAAGCAAAGCTCAAACCGACCGAAGCCAGATAATTGGTTTTGCTATCGTCGAGTTCGTGAATTGCCTTGACTTCAGGGCGCAGGAACAAACGATCGATAATTTTGATGCGCACACCCAAGCCTGCGCTGACGTCGGTTTCCTGATCGTCAGAAACACCGCCATCAAAATCGTAGCGAGCATGGCCCGCGCCTAATTTGAAATATGGCGTGTACATATCGCGGAAGCCGCCCGTGCCGAAATAATAAATACCATCGAGCGATGCACGATCGTAATCGCCATCGATACCACCAGCGTCGAGTTCATTCATCGTACGGGTGTAATCGAGTTCGAGGCCGAAATGATCGCTGAATTGATATTCGCCACCGATACCCAAAACGCCTTCGTTAGTGTCGGAACGATCGTTGTCGAAGTATTGATTGCCAACAAACGGAGTAACGAAAAATTGTCCTTGGTCTGCCGATGCAACAAGCGGCGCGGCACACAATGTACCTGCGATGATTGTCGTTAATACGCGTAGTTTCATAGTCCTTCCCCTATGTCAGGTTTTTCTTTCAACGACCCACAATAATGGTCACCGTTTGAGGGCCGCGATTCTAGCGTGATGACAATGCGCGTTCCAACCATTTTTTGTCAACATCAATTAGTTGCGCTGCGACCTTGCAGCGCAACGTCAACTTTTAGACGCGCCGTATTTGATGTGGGATTTTGAAACGCGATGATACGTCGATTGAAAAAATTGCTAAATTGAAAATAGAGAAGCGAGAAGGCCTGAAAAGATTTTCTGCTCGATTTAAAAAAGCTCAAGCATCGAGCAATCGGCGCACAAAAGGAACGGTGATTCGCCGTTGCTCACGCAGCGAATAACGATCGAGATCAGCCAGAAACAACAATAAAGCGCCGAAATCACGGGGATGTCGCGACAAAATATACGCGACAACATCGTCGCTCAAATCAATACCGCGTTCGTGGGCGCGCAACCGCAGCGCCGGCGCGAGGTCTTCATCGTCGGCGGTGTGCAACCGGAAACTACCCCCTAAACTCAGGCGCGACTGTAAATCCTGCAAGCGACAGGGAATATTTGCAGCGCTCTGCAACGCGGAAACCAACAGCTTTCCGCGCGCCGCAATGATTCGATTAAAGAAATGAAATAGCGCTTCGCACCAACTCATCGAATCCAGAGCGACATCGATATCGTCGAGGCAGACGAGCTCGGCGCTTTCCAGATCGTCGAATATCGCGGCAGGATCGTGTTCGCGTAAATCGGCGAGCGGTAAATAAAAGGCGTTGCGATCGCGACACGCCGCCTGCAATAAATGACTTCGGCCGCTTCCTGGCGCGCCGTGCAAATAAAATATATCGCCATTCGATTGCTGCAACCATTGCTCTAATGCACGGACAACCGTTGCATTACTCGGCGACACATAGAAATTATCGAAACTTAAATCGGCTCGCGGCCGAAACAGCGGTAACTGTTCGCTCATTTATCGGGACACCGACCAGCGATACGATAACGCGTTCGTCGCAGCATCGAGCGGCGTTAATTTATTTTCGAGCGCGAACTGTCGCGTTAATTGCTCAGCAGTGCCGCGCAAATTCAGTTGCAGTTGCACTTCGTCATCGCGAACGATCATCGGCTGTGCGCGCTTAATTAAACTGATGCGCTGCAAATAACTCAGCAGAGCCGCGTAATCCTCGTAACGAGAAACACCACTGACACTCAATATCACACCTTCGCTGCCAGCGGCCGTTGTCGCGTATTGCGCGGACAACGCATCGATCAGGCGATCGAAATTCGCAGCGAGATATTCCGGCAATGATTCGGCGCGCTGCTCCGCATTAACTTGCTGACCATTCGCAGCAAGTAGCCAGGGCCCACTAAAACTGTTGCCGTTTTGTTCGATACGACCAAGCAATAACACCGGGGCCCGACCCTGCGTCGCCGCCTGCACTGTTGTCAAGTCAAGCCGCGCAACATCGTCGGCGGTCACGCCGGAAAAATCGGTAGGTAGATGAAGCAATACACCTCGGCGTTGCGCCTGCGCACGCAACGACGCCGAAATGGGAGCTGCGTCATCGATAAAACGCGCTCCCTGTCCGTCATTGATGACCAGCCATGCTTTCAGCGTAGGCCGATCCGCCCCCCAAACCGGCAAGTTGGCATTACGCAAAAGCTGATCGACCGAGGAGGACGCGTATTTCAATTGCGCCGACCAGCCGTCGCCACTGCGCTCATATCGATATTGCGTTAACAGCCGCTGCGCATCGGCAAACGCCGAGGCCAGCGCACTGCTGCGCTCAGCGTCGCTGCGTCCGGTGATTCGTACCGCCAATTCGCGAAGACCCGTGCCGGCGGCGCGCTGCAACTCCGCCGCAGTCTGGTCGGCTACCGGCACATTGACGGTGTACAGTTCGGGCACGATTTCGGCGCGAGCGACCATCGCCGCCATGCCACACGCTATCGCCATCAACCACTGCCGCCAATTCCTCATCGCGCCCCTCCTCAACGGAGCGGCATTGTATCGCTCAATTCGACGACAAAGCAGCGGCCGGCAAGGGCTGATCTGTCGCGGCGATGTCTGTACAATAGGCGCCCCTCAAGCCCCACCCCGGAATTCCATTGCATGAACGATCCACGCCCCTCGCTGAGCTATAAAGATGCCGGTGTCGATATCGACGCGGGCGATGCGCTGGTCGAGCGCATCAAAGGCGTTGCCAAGCGCACGCGTCGCCCCGAAGTCCTCGGCGGACTCGGCGGCTTCGGCGCGTTGTGCGAACTGCCAAAAGGCTATCGCGAGCCGGTACTCGTCTCGGGCACCGATGGCGTCGGCACCAAGCTGCGGCTGGCGATGCAACTCGGCATTCACGACACTATCGGTATCGATCTGGTCGCGATGTGTGTTAACGATCTAGTCGTTGCCGGCGCGGAGCCGTTGTTCTTTCTCGATTACTACGCGACCGGCAAGCTCGATGTCGACACCGCTGCCCAGGTAATCACCGGCATCGGCGCCGGCTGCGAACTGGCCGGCTGCGCGCTGGTCGGCGGCGAAACCGCCGAGATGCCCGGCATGTACGAAGGCGAAGATTACGATCTCGCCGGCTTCTCGGTCGGTGTGGTCGAAAAATCCGAAATCATCGACGGCAGCAAGGTCGGCGCCGGCGATGTGCTGCTGGGGTTGCCAGCATCTGGTCCACATTCCAACGGCTATTCGTTGATTCGTAAAATCATCGAAGTCAGCAACGCCGACCTGCAACAACCGCTCGGCGACACCACGCTGGCGAAGGCGCTGATGGCGCCAACCCGCATTTACGTTAAATCACTGCTGGCGCTGATGAAGCAATGCCAGGTGAATTCGCTGTGCCACATCACCGGCGGCGGCCTGCTCGAAAACCTGCCGCGCGTGTTGCCGGATAATTGTGCGGCGGTGATCGATCTGAACAGCTACCAGCGCCCGCCCGTTTTCGACTGGTTGCAGCAGCAGGGTGGCGTCGATGCGAAGGAAATGTACCGCACGTTCAACTGCGGTATCGGCATGGTGGTGTGCGTGCCGGCCGCGCAACAGGAACAGGCATTGCAAATCCTGCGTGCGCACGGCGAGCAGCCGATGGTGATCGGCCGTATCGAAGCACTCGCCGCTGGCGCCGAACAAGTGCAACTGCAAGGCTTGCCCGCCAATGGCTGAACGCTGCCGGCTGGTTATCCTGATCTCCGGCAGCGGTTCGAATCTTCAGGCATTTATCGATGCCATCGCACGCGGCGAGTTGCACGCGCAAATCGTCGCCGTGATCAGCAATAAACCGACCGCGCTCGGCGTGCAGCGCGCCGATGCCGCCGGTATTCCCACCGCCGTCATCGATCACCAACAATTTGCCGATCGCGAAACGTTCGATGCGGCATTGCGCGATTGCGTGCAGCAATTCCAGCCCGACCTCGTCATCCTCGCCGGCTTCATGCGCATTCTGACGCCGGTGTTTCTGCGCCCGTTTATCGGGCGGCTGTTAAATATCCATCCCTCGCTATTACCGAAATATCCCGGCCTGCACACGCATCAGCGCGCGATCGATGCCGGCGATCTCGAAGCGGGAGCGACGGTGCATTTCGTCACCGAGGAACTCGACGGAGGCCCGGCGATCATACAAGCGCACGTGCCGGTGCAAAGTACCGACACCGCCGAACACTTGGCGGCGCGCGTGCTGCAAGTCGAGCATCGTATTTATCCGCTTGCTGCCGAATGGTTCGCGCAGAATCGGCTGTCTCTGAACGACAATCGCGCGCTGCTCGACGACAACCCATTGCCAATAACAGGTTTTATTTATCGGGATTGATCGTTATGCGCTACGCCGTCGCCACTAGCTTATTGTTGCTCGCCTCCGCGCTGAGCTCCGCGAATAACGCAAATTCATTGAAGCCGTTCGAAGCCACCTACGAAACCAATTACAAAATCATGTCTGCGCGCGGCGATCGCAAACTCGAAGCGCTACCCGACGGACGCTGGAAGATGCAAAACAATGCCAGCGTGCTCGCCGTCGATGTGCTCGAACGCTCGACGTTTGAGCTGAACAACGGCACGGTAAAATCGCACAGTTACGACTTCACCAACCCGTTCAATCGCGACCGCAGCCTGTCGCTGGCTTTCGACTGGAAAGAAAACACTGCGACGAATCTGGGCACCAAGCTCAAAATTCCGCTGGCGCCTGATGTGTACGACAAGCTGAGCTATCAGGTGCAAATGCAGATCGATGTGTGCGCGCATCCGGATAAATTCCCCGGCAAGAACTACACCGTTGTCGATCGCAAAAAACTGAAAACCTATCGGGTCGAAATGGTCGGCCGCGACAAGATCAAAACGCCGGCAGGAACACTCAACACCATTCATTTGCGCCAATTCCGTCCCGATAAAAAAGACGATAAAGACACGCAAATATGGCTGGCAGCGGATTGGCAATGCCTGCTGGTGCGGCTCGATCAAGAAGATGGCGGCGAAACGATTTCGCTGAAGCTGGTTAAAGGGAAAATTGACGGCATCGACGTCAAAGAAAAATAGCAGTACACCGAATTGCGGAATAAAAAAACGGCGCTCGCAGGCGCCGTTTTTATTTGTAGATCGTTATCAGGTTTTCGGCAGCGTCACACCGCGCTGCCCCTGATATTTGCCGCCGCGATCTTTATAGCTCGTCGCACACACTTCGTCGGATTCAAAAAACAGCATTTGCGCGACGCCTTCGTTCGCATAAATTTTTGCCGGCAGATTGGTGGTGTTTGAAAATTCGAGCGTCACATGTCCTTCCCATTCCGGCTCCAAAGGAGTGACGTTGACGATAATGCCGCAACGCGCATACGTCGATTTGCCGAGACAGATCGTCAGCACCGAACGCGGAATGCGGAAATACTCGACCGTGCGCGCCAGTGCAAAACTGTTAGGCGGAATAATGCAGAACTCGCCTTTGATATCGACGAAACTTTTCTCGTCGAAATTTTTCGGATCGACCGTCGCGGAGTAAATATTCGTGAATACCTTGAATTCATCGGCGCAGCGCACGTCGTAACCGTAGCTCGACGTGCCGTAAGAAATAATTCGCCCATTCGCGCCGTTACGCACCTGCTCGGGCGCGAACGGCTCGATCATGCCGTGCTGCTCCGCCATGCGGCGAATCCAGTTGTCGGATTTAATGCTCATCGTATTCCCCAGAATTTCCTAACGTGTAAAGAGCAAATTGCTCAATCGTTCTTAATCACCTTAATCATTCTTAATCACAATCGGCGGAAACGCAGCGCCGCGATCGCCCTGCTGCGTTAATTGCGCGACCATCTTGCGCGCGATGTCGCGATAAATCGCCGCGACCGGACCATTCGGCTCGGCGACCACGCTTGGATTGCCGCCATCGGCCTGCTCGCGAATCGAGCGCGACAACGGCAGCGAACCGAGCAGCGGCACGTGATATTCCTGCGCGATTTTATCGCCGCCGCCTTCACCGAACAGATGATCGGTATGGCCGCAGTTCGAGCAGATATGCACCGCCATGTTCTCAACAATGCCGAGCACCGGCACATCGACCTTGCTGAACATTTCGATGCCTTTTTTCGCATCGAGCAGCGCGATATCCTGCGGCGTCGTCACAATCACCGCGCCCGATACCGGCACCTTCTGCGCGAGCGTCAATTGAATATCGCCGGTGCCTGGCGGCATATCGATGATCAGATAATCGAGGTTTTCCCAGGCGGTTTGATTCAGCAATTGCTGCAAGGCGCTGCTGACCATCGGCCCGCGCCATACCACCGGTGTGTCTTCGGTCAGCAGATAACCGATCGACATCGTTTGCAGACCGTGCGCGATTAACGGCTCGAGCATTTGCGAACCGCGCTGAGCCGGCCGCGTCCCTTCCGGCACGCCGAGCATCAGCGGCTGGCTCGGCCCGTAAATATCCGCATCGAGCAGACCGACGCGCGCACCATCGGCGGCGAGCGCCAGCGCGAGATTGACTGCGGTTGTCGATTTGCCCACACCGCCCTTGCCCGATGCAACGGCGATGATGTGTTTGATCTGCTGCCCGTTAGGCAGGCTTTTCGGTCCGGAAACGCTGGACATGGATGCTCCCAAGATAATCGGTGCGCGGCGCTGAAGAGCATGGCTGGCTGGGTCTGGCCGCGCGGAGTGCGCTATAGTATCGCCCCTTTCGTTGGCGCCCAAGCTGAAAAATCCCGGCCCGAATTGCGCCTTCTTTTTTATTTTGTTTATCGAAGCTCTGCAGGGAAATTCAATGTCTTCACGTCGCCGCCTTCTCGTGACCAGCGCGCTGCCTTATGCGAACGGTTCGATTCATCTCGGCCATCTGGTCGAATATATCCAGACCGATATCTGGGTGCGCTTTCAACGCATGCAAGGCCACGAAGTGCATTACGTCGGCGCCGACGATCAACACGGCACCCCGATCATGCTGCGCGCCGAAAAAGAAGGTATTACCTCGCGCGAATTAGTGAATCGCGTATTGGCCGAGCACACGCGCGATTTCTTCGGCGGGCTCGACGCGCAGAAAAACTGGATCGCGAGCAATCCGCACGACCCAAGCAAACGCGATGAAAGCCAGCTCGGTGGCTTTCACATCAGCTTCGATAACTATTACGAAACCGATTCCGCCGAAAACGAAACGTTCTGCCGCGATTTCTATGCAAAGCTCGATGCAAAAGAATTGATTGCGCGCCGCGAAGTCGAACAATTCTACGACCCCGTTAAAGAAATGTTTTTGCCGGATCGCTTCATCAAAGGCGAATGCCCAAAGTGCAACGCGAAAGATCAGTACGGCGATTCGTGCGAAGTATGCGGCACCACCTATGCGCCCACCGATTTGAAAAATGCGTACTCAGTGGTATCTGGCGCGGCGCCAATACGCAAAGCCTCGGAACATTATTTCTTTAAATTGTCCGACGCGCGCTGCGAACAATTCCTGAAAGAATTCACTCGTCAACCGGGCAAACTGCAAATCGAGGCGGCAAATAAACTCGACGAATGGTTCACGGCAGGATTATCCGACTGGGATATTTCGCGCGATGCACCGTATTTCGGCTTCAAGATTCCCGGCACCGACAACAAATTCTTTTATGTATGGCTCGATGCGCCGGTCGGCTATTTCGGCAGCTTCCGCAATTACGTGCAAAAACAAAAAGCGCTCGGCCGCGATATCGATGAAACCGCTTTCCTCGATGCCGACAAAGCAGAAATTGAAAACACCGAAATGGTGCATTTCATCGGCAAAGACATTCTGTATTTCCACGCGCTGTTCTGGCC
>CAMLJR010000123.1 GCA_946480345.1 uncultured Spongiibacteraceae bacterium | reverse complement strand
CTATGTCGATAGCCCGCGAGTGCTCGGTGCGGCGATTTACGATCATGAAGGGAAGCTGATCGTTGCCTCCGGCGTTTATCCAACACCGCAGCAGCTGCAGAAGCGCGGCGTTATTCTCGATATCGATACCGCACAGATGCAGAAAGCGCCGCCGTTCAAAAACGAAGCGCACGGCATCATCGTGGTCGAACCGATTAATTTTCGCAGCACTAATGCCGGCCAGGTGGTGTTGGTACTGTCGCAGCAGGCGCTCGATTCCGCGCGACGCGAAATCATCCGCGTCAGCTTTCTTGTCGCGCTGGGCTTGGCGAGCATCATCTGCGTCGTCGCCATTTATTTAGGGCGGCGGCTCGCGCAGCCAATTCATACGCTGGTCGATGCGGCGCGTTTGCTTCAGCGCGGCGAATACACGCAGATTGCCAGCCGTCGCAATGATGAGTTCGGCCAGATCATCGCCGCGCTAAATACAATGGGGCAGGATTTGGTGCGCAAAGCGCAGGTCGAGGACATCATGCGTCGGGTGCTCGATCGCGATGTCGCGAATAAATTGCTCGCGGAGATCGAGCCCGTCAAAGTCGGCGGCGATCGTGTGCAGGCGACGGTGTTATTTGCCGATATCGTGGGTTTTACTTCATTGTCGGAACAGATGGCGCCGGAAGCTGTCAGCGAATTTCTGAATAATTATTTTCATTACCTCGATGCCTGCGCACGTTTTTATTTCGGCGCGATCGACAAATTCATCGGCGATGCAATGATGGTGGTATTCGGTGCGCCGCGTGCCGATGCCGAGCACGAATATCATGCGGTCGCCTGCGCGGTGCTAATGCAACGCTTGATCGAACGCATCAATGAGATTCGCACCGCGCAGAATCTGCCGATCGCGCGCCTGCGTATCGGCGTCAACAGCGGCGAAATGCTGGCCGGCATGCTCGGCTCGCATCAACGCATGGAATACACCGTGGTCGGTGATGCCGTAAATCTCGCATCGAGACTGTGCACCGAAGCCAACGCAGGGCAAATCATCATCGAAGATAATTTATATCGGAAAATCGCCCGTAATCACCTCGTCACTGTCGCCGAACCGCGACAGATTGGATTGCGCGGCAAAACCGAACCGGTGACGATTTATTCCGTCAGCGATATTGAGCACACGCACCCCATCGTTATCGATCAGATGATTGACGATCTGCTGCATTACCGCGATGACGCGCGATCCGTATTATGAAAAAACTTTCGCTCGCATTTTTATTATCGATGTCCGGGCTTTTTTTATTAAGCGGCTGCGCCAACTGGACGCCGCCCTTATCGATACCAGGCCCCAGCGTCGCACAGTTGCGCGCCGAACATCGCTATCTGAGCGCACTAAAAGTGCTGGCTGCACAGCGCACGCAATTTTCCAACTACGAAGCAGAACGCGACGTGCTTATTGCCGAGGCCCGCGCTTATCAAACTGACGTATTACGCGAAGCGCGTGCGCTGCAACAGCAAACGCAATTTGCAAAAGCGCAGGAAGTTTTCGAGACGGCGCGCGTGGAGTTACCGCAATCGCGCGAATTGGATGAATTCGCCGAGCAGTTTTACGCCGCGCGCGATCGCTATATTCAGCGAAATCTCGATGAGCTGATTCGTTTGCGTGCCGCGCCGCTCGCCCGTCAGCACGCAGCCTACCTCGCATTGCAAAAGGCTGCGGCCGATCCTGAATTACAGAAAGTCGTCGATCGCCATTTGCGCGATGTCGATTACTTCGCACCGCTGATTGCGAAAATAGGTGTGCAAGCATTGGAGCAAGGCGAATATGCTCGCGCGAAACAATATCTTGCCATTGCCTATCAATTAACGCCGTCGTTACAACTGGCGCAGCAATTAAAATCGGCGGAACAGGCGATCGCCGCCAATACGCAGAAAAAACAAATTGCGCGTCTCAGCGAGCGCGAGCAACGCTATCGCGATTTGAATTTCGCGCTACAACAATCGATAGATCAACGCGATTTTCTCGCCGCCCGCGATCAGCTGGAGCAGGCGCGCGCGCTCGGGATTCATACCGACGAGCTCGATGCAATTCAAAAACAACTGGACGAAGTGATCCAAACATTCGTAGCGCTGCATAGCGATACTGGCGATCGTCTATACGCGGACGGTCGTATCGAAGATGCGCTTCGTCATTGGGTGCAAGCCGATTTATTAATCTCGACGCCGGAGCTAAAGGAAAAGATCGAGAAAGCACAAAAATTTATCGGACGATTGCATCAACTACAGAACGCCCGCCAAACCCCGAACGCCAAAACTTCGAACTCGAAAAACGCTCGCTAGATTAACTTCGACGCGGGTAGGCTACTTGCGGTTATATATTTTTAAGCTGTACGCCGGCGTTGTCGCGTCGATCGCTGCAAAATCCTGTTGCTGCATGCATTGCCATTGCGTCCAATCGATATCGCGAAAATACGCATCGCCGTCCGCATCGATTTTCACATCGGTGTAATACAGCGTGTGCGCAACCGGCAATGTCTGTCGATAAATATCGGCGCCGCCTATAACCATGATTTCGCTGACGCCATCGCGCTGCGCCACTTCATCGGCGCACCTTAAAGCGCTATCGATGTCGTGAACGACGATTGTATCGTCGGCACGAAATTGTAAATCGCGCGTTACGACAATATTGGTACGTCCTGGCAGCGCCTTGCCGAGTGATTCGAACGTTTTACGCCCCATCACGAGCGGTTTGCCCATCGTGCTCGCTTTGAAATATTTAAGTTCGGCAGGTATTCGCCACGGCAAACGGTTATTGCGACCAATAACACCGTTCTGCGCTACGGCAATGATTAATGCGATCGGTGTTTTAACGGCACTCATGTTCGATAAATGCTCCTGGCGAAAATCATGAATTGAATGTTTCGAATTATTCACTAAACGCGAGCCCGATAGTCGTACTTTTGCGGCGGCGACCAATTTTCGAATCATATACGAAATTTTATTGAGCCGAAAAAACCTGCGTGATATGGTGCGGCGATCGCTTAAAAACTCAACTAAATACAACTACACCGGGAATCTACGAATGAACGACGTGAATCTGCTGAAAGACTTGGGTGCGCGTTATGCGCGCTGCGTCGATCAACGCGACTTCGATAATTTGTCGGATATTTTTGAAACCGATGCAACGCTTACGATGTATTTCGGGCCGCCCGAAACCACCGAGCCGGTATTCAAAGTCAACGGTGTCGCCGAAATTGCGAATGCTTTTCAAGTGTTGCGCCGTTACGAAAAAACATTTCATTTCGTCGGGCAGCAACTCATTACCGATATCACCGCGAATAGCGCGAACGGCGAAACGTATTGCATCGCCTATCATTTTCACAGCGCGGGCACTTATGTAATGTTCATTCGCTATCAAGATAAATATGTCTTCGACGAAGGAGCATGGAAAATTCAACAGCGCACGCTGTTCGTCGATCGCGCGGAAGGGCAGGACTTCGAATCCTGATTGTCAGAAGCCGCCGAATACCGGCGGTTTTTTTATTAACGCCGCTGGACGCGCGATGTCATGCGACATTGCGCGATACAACGCCGGCGGGGCCCTGCGTCAGAAATACATGATAAATGCGGCGTGCGACGCGCCAGCCTTCGGGCTTGCAGATCCAGCGATCCTCGTATTCTCCCCACATTGAATACACCTCGCCCTCGAAGCGATTGCGGCCTTCGTGAACTGCGTAAAAATGCGCTTTCGAGTAAGCGGTATCGCCTTCTACCGCGATGCGGAAATTGCCGACGTTGTGCTGCGTGTTTCCGCAATTGCCTTCCGGCCCCAAATTGAAATGCAGCGCTTTGATGAGATCGGGAAGGCCGTGGACGACGTTGTTGTATTGCGCGTATTCGCCGACCGTATCTGCGGTGAATACTTCGCCCATCCAATCGAATTGCTTGCCGTGATCGATCAGCTCGCAATAACGAATGTAACGCTGCTCGATCTCCGATTTCGTCAGCAGAAACTCCAGTGATTGCATGAGGGGTCCCCTAAGCGTTTTTCCTGTTAGCGAAACTCGATGTGGTTGTCCGCACAAAAATATTCCGTATTCCACCGATGATCAATTGATATTCGAATATTGTACGAAAATTAATTGTGGCTAGAAAACGGCCATGTTAAGGTTCGGCCGCGCGGCGCCAATCACATCAATGGTTATCGGAGCTCACAGAATAATGATCAATTTCACCGGAAAAACCGCATTGATAACGGGCGGTGGTGCGGGTATCGGCCGCGCCATTGCCGAAGCGTTCGGCAAAGCGGAGGCGAATGTGGTGGTCGCCGAGATCGATCCGCAGCGCGCGAAGGATATTGAAGAAGCGCTGAAAGCCTCGAATATCAGTGCGCTGGTGTCGGTAACCGATGTGCGCGACAGCGCGCAGGTAGCCACGTTGATGAACGCAGTCGAACAGCGTTTTGGCGGGCTCGATGTACTGGTCAATAACGTCGGCGATTTTCACGGCATTATTAAGCCGTTCGAATACCTGAGCGACGATGAATACGATCAGCTTTACGCGACCAATTTGAAATCGGTGTTCGTTGTCTCGCGCGCGGCCATTCCGCTGCTGCGTAAGAACGCGCCGGGCGGCAGCATCATTTCGATTTCATCGATCGAAGCATTCCGCGGTATTCCGATGACGACGGTGTATTCGGCGATGAAGCACGCGATTACCGGATTCACCCGCAGCCTCGCGCTCGAACTCGGCCCCGTCGGCATTCGCGTGAATGCGATCGCACCGGAAACAACGGAAACGCCGCAGGTTCCCGTGCATGCCTTAATTGCCGAGGAACATCGTGAACATATTCCGCGCTGGATTCCGCTCGGGCGCTTCGGCACACCGCAGGATGCAGCGGGAGCGGCGCTGTTTCTCGCATCCGAATTATCGAGCTGGATTACCGGCACGACGATCAATCTTGATGGCGGCGCCTTGGCCGCTGCGGGTTGGTATCGCGATCCGAAAGGCCTCTGGACCAATGTTCCGGTGGTCGCGGGTAACGGTTTTAATTTTTAATTTTTTCTCGTCGATACGACGGGCCAGTGAGGAATATCCATGAAAATTCTCGTAGTCGGCGGTACCGGAATGATCGGCGGCCATGCGGCGTGTTATCTGCAGGCCCAGGGCAATGAGGTGGCCATTGCCGCCCGCAATGCACCGGCGCCGGAAACCCCGATGGCCAAAATGCAAACCCTGCGTGGCGATTACACCAAGGGCGACTTCAGCCGCGACGATCTCGCACCGTTCGATGCGATTGTGTTCGCGGCGGGCCATGACATTCGGCACATTCCGCAGGGCGCGGATGCCGATCGTTACTGGGAGCAGGTCAATAGCGAAGCGATACCCCGCTTCGTTGAACTCGCGCGCGCTGCCGGCGTGCGTAAAGTCGTCTATGTCGGAAGTTTCTACCCGCAGGTGGCGCCGGCCTTAATCGACACCGTGCCTTACGTGCGCTCGCGCCATGAAGCCGATCAGCGCGTGCGCGCCTTGGCGACGAAAGACTTCAGCGTGTGCAGTGTCAACGCGCCGTTTGTGGTCGGCACCGTGCCGGGGCTTTCCATCCCGATGTTCGAAGCATACGTCGCGTATGCACGCGGTTATATCGAAGGTATCCCTGCCTTTGGACCGGCAGGCGGCTCGAACTTTATTTCGACGCAATCGTTATCCGAGGCCATTTGGGGCGCACTGCAACGAGGCGAATCGGGCAAAGCCTATCTGGTCGGCGATGAAAACCTCAGCTTCGCGCAGTACTTCCAGTACTTTTTCGATGCAGTCGGAAACAATACGAAAGTACCGTCGCTGGATCAGGAACATCCGTTGCTGCCCGATATGGCGATCTTCACCGGACGCGGCAGTACGGTGAGTTACGAGCCCGACGCGCAAGAGCAAGCGCTGCTGGGTTATCGCCGTCATGACATCCGGCGAGCTATCGAAGAGGTTGTCGCGCAATACAGCGCCGGGTAATGTGCTGCCTTTTTTGTCGATCGCGCAAACACCATGACTGAACCCGTCATCGCTCCGGCCAAATTGCCCAGACCAGTCGGTCGACCACGCCGACTGTCGCTGGAGGATGTTCTCGACGCTGGTGTCTCCATCGGCCTCGAAAATCTAACGATGGCAGCGGTAGCCGAGCGGCTCGGCGTCCGGGTTACCGTGCTGTACAACTATGTCGCGAATCGCGACGAGCTGGTGCGCCTCGCCAGCGCGCGGGTAGCGCATAGACATCCGTTCCCGATCGATCGAGGACAAAGCTGGGCGGTTTATGTATGCGAACACGCGCTGGCGCTGTTCGAATTGCTCACGGGTCCCGGCGATATTCTCACGTCGTTCATGGCCGGCGGTCAGGGTCCGGAAGTCGAGATCGACCGAGCCGAGCTGTGCGTCGGGGTGCTGCGCGACCGCGGCATACATCCTCGCGATGGTTTGCTCCTGCAACGGAAACTGAATGAGATTGTGATCGGCGGGGCGGTAAACGCGCTGCATATTCGAGCATTGGAAACAAAGGGCGCGGATTATCCGGCGCTCGCCCGAATGGCCGTGAAAGCGCGGTCCGATAATGAGATACCCTTGCTGAAACAAGTCGCCGCAGTGTTCGCCGAAAAGCCATTGCTGTGGAAGCAGAATCTGGTTTGTCTGCTGCACGCTGCCGCAGCCGCACGCGGTGAGCAACTGGACGAAGCAGCGCTTTTTAACGCGTTGAGCGACGAAAAATAAATTACTGAACCCTCGAATCATCTACCAACTCTGGAGACCCGGCATGCTGACTATCGAAGACAAAATTGCCATTCAAGAATTGATCGCCCGCTTTGCCCATTGCTCGGACTATGCCGATTGGGCGGAACTTGAGAAGCTCTACGCTCCGGATGTGGTCACCGAAATGGAAGGCATTCCGATGTCGTACACCGGCATTGCCGAACAAATCGAACACGCGAAGGAATCCGATCGGCGGGCAGCGGGAAAAAACCGCCACTACAACTTCAACCTGTATGTCGAAGAAGAGAACGGCCAAGTATTCGCGAATTATTTTTTCATGAACGTCAATGCGGGCGCCGCACCGATGGCAGCACAAATCGTCGTCACCGGCCGCATGAAAGACACCGTGTTAAAAACCGCCGATGGCTGGAAGATCGCGCGCCGCTTCGTTCGCTTCGATCAATCGTTCGAACTGAGTTTCTAATGTCGCCAGCACTGCAAACGAAATAACTCGTGTTTTCTTTGGGATAGTGAAGCTGTGAAAGTTTATTTGGATCTGATGAGCGAGATTCTCGAAAAGGGAACTCAAAAAGGCGATCGCACCGGCACCGGGACGCTCAGCGTGTTTGGGCGGCAAATGCGTTTCGACCTGCAACGGGGGTTTCCTCTGTTGACGACCAAGAAACTGCATTTGAAATCGATCATCCATGAGCTTTTATGGTTTCTCGATGGCGATACCAACGTTCGCTATCTCAATGAAAACGGCGTGACGATATGGGATGAGTGGGCAACGGAGAGCGGCGATCTCGGCCCGCTTTACGGCGCTCAATGGCGGAGTTGGCCGACTAAGGATGGCAAAACCATCGATCAGATAAGTCGGCTGATCGATGCGTTAAAAAAGAATCCGAATTCGCGCCGCCACATCGTCTGCGCATGGAACGTCGAGTATTTGCCCGACGAATCCATGAGCCCGCAGCAAAACGTCGAAGCCGGCCGGATGGCGTTAGCGGCGTGTCACACGCTGTTTCAGTTTTACGTCGCCGACAACAAGCTGTCGTGCATGTTGATGGCGCGAAGTCAGGATTATCTGCTCGGAACGCCGTTCAATATCGCGAGTTACGCGTTGCTGACGCATATGATTGCGCAGCAATGCGGGTACGACGTGGGCGAATTCGTGTGGACTGGCGGCGACGTGCACTTGTATCTGAATCACCTGGAGCAGGCAAAGCTGCAACTATCGCGAGAGCCGCGCTCGCTGCCGCAGCTCGTCATCAAAAGAAAACCGGCTTCGATATTCGATTATCGTTTCGATGATTTCGAAATCACCGGCTACGATCCGCATCCTGCGATCAAGGCACCCATCGCCGTTTAAACGTTATAAAAAATGAGTGCGCGCAGCGTACTCATTTTTTATTGCCATCGCTTCCCGCCCGCCGATACGCGTAAATAAATACCGCTGCACCGATAATGATCATCGGCACGCATAATTGTTGGCCGCGACTCATCCAGCCGAACGCGGCGAAGCCAATCTGCGCGTCGGGCTCGCGGAAAAATTCGACGATAAAGCGGAACACGCCGTAGAAGAATAAAAACAATGCGCCAACCGAATACGTCGGTCGCGGTTTGCGCGAAAACCACCACAGGATTGCGAACAGCACCACGCCTTCCAGCAATGCTTCATACAACTGCGACGGATGACGCACGAGCCGCTCAGGATCGGTGCGCGGAAACACCATGCCCCAGGCAACGTCGGTCGATCTTCCCCACAATTCCTGATTTAAAAAATTCGCAAGCCGGCCGAGCAACAGGCCCAGCGGCACCAGCGGCGCAACGAAATCCCACAAACGGCCGAGCTGAATTTTCTGCGCGCGCGCATACCACGCCATCGCGATGATTACGCCGAGCGCGCCGCCATGAAACGACATGCCGCCTTCCCAGACGCGGAATAGCCAAAGCGGATCGCGCAGGAATTGATCGAAGTTATAAAACAGCACGTAGCCGAAGCGGCCACCGAGGATGACGCCGAGCGCGCCATAAAAAACCACGTCCTCGACTTGCGCCGGCGTGACCGGTGAACCGGCTCGCTGTGCGCGACGCCGCGCCAGCAGCCAAGCCAATGCGAAACCGGCGAGATACGCCAGACCATACCAGTGCACTTTGAGCGGACCGAGGGCAAACGCGACGGGATCGATATCCGGATGTTGCAGCATGGGTTTCTCGCCGAAAGCGGCTATTATCTCCGCCCACTCAGTGAAAGCAACGCGTTATGTGCCTGATTTTATTCGCCGTCGCCGCGCATGCCGATTATCCGCTCGTTATCGCCGCCAATCGCGATGAGTACTACGCGCGCCCTGCTCGACCGCTACAACCTTGGCCGGAAGCGCCGCAACTCTTCGCCGGCAAGGATCTCGAAGCCGGCGGCACATGGCTCGGCATTACCCGCAGCGGCCGCTTCGCCGCGATCACCAACGTGCGCGAAGGCGCGCCGCGCGAACCGTGGCAGCGCTCGCGCGGCGAGCTGACCCACGACTTCCTGCTCGGCTCGGGCAGCGCCGACGAATTCGCCGAGTTTGCGCATACCCAGGGTGAAAATTACGCCGGCTTCAATCTGCTGGTCGGCGATCTGTCGCGAGGCATTCATAACGGCCTGTACTACTGCTCGAATCGTGGCGTCTCGCCCCAGCGAATCGCAGCGGGCATTTATGGCTTATCGAACGACCGTCTCGATACACCGTGGCCGAAGGTTGAAACCGGCAAGCGTGC
>CAMLJR010000122.1 GCA_946480345.1 uncultured Spongiibacteraceae bacterium | reverse complement strand
AGAAAATACTGCTTAGCGCCATTGCCGCCATCATATCGCCCTGCAATTTAATCTTGCCGGACATAAAGGCCATTTGCGGATTCAATTGCTTATTCATCAACTTAAGGAAATCTTCCATCGATACGCTGATCGTCACATCAGAATCGGCATCTTCATTGGAAACACTCGGCGGTGTCGTCGTGCCATCGAGATAAATGATCTGCCCATCGAGCGAAAATTTGATCTTCTTACCGAAGGGCTTGGCCGACGCCACCTTCTGAGCGATTGCTTCGGTGACTTCCTGCAATGACGACATACGAATCTCCTCGGTGATAAATCAAAATATATGGCATATGTATATTATTGTTATCACCGTCATGCAGCAAGTATCGGGCAAATATTCAGGGATAAAAAAACGCGCCGAAGCGCGTTAAAAAATCACATATCTAGAAATCAAACGTAGTCCGTTCGAGCCTTTGTTACGCCTTCGGCGCTTTACGCTCGGCAGGCTTCGGCTCAACTGCTTGTTTGGTGCTTACTGCTTCGGTCACGTGGTTTTTAACTTGAGCGCCGGCTTTCGCCAGAATTTCCGCATCGCCGATCGCGCGCTTGGTCACTTCGCCAAAAGCGGAGATCGCTGAGCCGAAATAATCGCGCAACGAATTCGCATCTCTCACGCTGGATAGTGCTCGCAGTTGCTGAACACCCAGCTCGCTGTAATAACCGCAGCTATCCACACCGGCTTGAGCGAGTTGCTCGATCGAGTCGACCACTACTTTGTTCAGCGATTCGCCCAGTTGATAGGTTGCCGCTGCTTTCTGTTTAACCGATGCCGCAAAATCCATAATCCTTTCACCTCAATAAATGTGTTTGATCACGCAACACACCCATTCTATGTTACCCATCCCCGGCATAGTGTAACGAAATGTAAACAATGGAGGCTTTGGGTAACAAATGTACCCAATGAAAAATTCTTCCTGCTAGCGAAAAATAGCGTTCGGGCCGCTCTCTAACAACTGCGCTATAGCGCGCACAGGAATTTATTATTTACAAACTTGCTAATCGATTTTTTTGAGCTGATACTCGAACTCACGATAAAGAGCCGTTGCTGAATTCAGCGACACGTTATCAGATGATTAATTCTGACTAGCGGATGGAAAAATGGCTTCATCAATAATAAAAAAGGTCAATCTAATTCTCGTCGATGACGATATGATTTTCTGCCGCAGCGCGCGACAGCATCTCAAATCGTTCGATATCGAGCTGAAATGCATCCATGACTACTCAGCGCTTATCACGGCATTACCACAAGAAACTCCCGATCTTATTTTACTCAGTGCTTTTTCCGACGACGATGACGGTTGTGGTATTTGCCGCAAGATTCGTGCGGTAAGTGCTGTGCCAATCATCATGTTGAGCTGCGTTGAATGCAGCAAGACTGCAAGTCATTGTCTCGACGCAGGCGCCGATGACTACATCATCAAACCATGTGATTTTGAGGAATTAATAGCGCGCGTCCACGCGGTAATTCGGCGCCATCACGCTACACCGACGCCACGACCGACAACGCATCCCGAATTGCATTATCGGCTGGCATTTGCTGGTTTATCGATTGATGTGATGACGGGGATGATCGATGGCGAATTATCGTTTCAACAGCTTTCGGATACCGAAGCTTCGCTGATGCAGGAATTAATCGGCGGCGCACCCGCAGCGGTATGCAGAGAACGCCTGAGCCGCAGCTCGTTACGTCGAGCGTGGTCGGTAGGCGATCGAACCATCGATGTACTGATCGGCAGATTGCGAAAAAAATTGGCGATGGTTACAAATGAAGTCAGCCTGATCACTGTGCGCGGCGGTGGTTATGCACTGCGGCCGAATGTAGGTTCGATTGCCGCGGTGCAATCAGCAAGCGCGCGACACCCAGCCTAGATAGGCGCAGTTCTCAATTTCTTGATCGCTGAATGCGGCTTTGTCGGTAGGCGTACTAATCGCTTCCGCAATTCCCGAATCGCTGTATTCCTCAACCTCTACACACGGCATACAACGCGACAGCGAGTAATTGGCTGCGCCAGCATGCTGACGCATGCGCATGAATTCGGTAAGCGCGCCTCTATAGCCACGATCGATTGATGAGGTTGCCGATACCGAAGAAAAACATCCCATGAACTTGCTCCTGCAATTGAACTCGTAAAAGTCGTTTCGACACGTTGCGGCGCCGATGCACACCAATATAAAGTAACAACCTGAGTATTTCGGTAACAAAATGTAAATGGTGACTCACTAACACTACCCACACCCGTATCATTTGCGCATGAACTTCCCTATCCACGAGGACTACCGCAATGAAGATCGAGATCACTGTCGACATCACTCCGGAAGAAGTACGGCGGCTGTATGGGTTGCCTGACATTTCCAAATTGCAAAGCGGCTTGATTGAAAAACTGCAGCAGGAAACGGCGAAATTCGATACCGCTGAACTCGGCAAATTGCTTTCACCAACGATGGCAGCCAGCGTTAAATCGATCGTCGATTACAACAAGATGCTGTGGTCTGTATTCAATCCACTGACGCAGAAAAAATCGCCTGAAACGGATTCGGCTGAGTAATGGACGTAATACATGAGGTATTCAATGAATAATTATTTGGATGAGCTGCTGAAAAAAATGCAAATATCCGAGGCTGGCAAAGCCGCCTGGGATTATCTGGAAGAGTTCAGCCGCCTGTTTAACGATGTCATTCAGCAGGGATTGATCAATCAGCTGAAAACCGGGCAGTTCGAAGCCGCACTGCCTGTGGCCGACAAATGGAAGGAGAAATTGATCGGCAGCGCGAGCATCAATCCGGCCACGCTTATCGAGCAGCAACTCGAATTACTTCGTGGACATGTCGATTTATGGCAACAGACAATGCAAGGGTTTCTGGGCCAGGGTGAGCCGCAACAAGATGTCATCCAACCGCGTAAAGGCGATCCGCGCTTTCAAGCCAAGGAATGGGAAGAACATCCGTTTTATCGCCACATCAAGCAATCGTATTTGCTCAACGCGCGCTTTATTGAAAACATCGCCAACGATATGGATTTCAAAGATCCGCAGCTCGAACGCCAGGTTAAATTCATGGTGCGGCAATGGACCAACTCTCTCGCACCTACCAATTTCATTTCAACCAATCCTGAAGTTTGTCGCGCGATTATCGATTCGAAAGGCCAGAACTTATATCGAGGCTTGCAAAATTTTCTGAAGGATTTAAAACGCAGCCCGCAAGGGATGCTCTCGGTTTCGATGTCGAATCATGATGCCTTCGAATTGGGCACTAATATCGCGACAACGCCGGGTAAGGTTGTTTTCGAAAACGATCTGATTCAGTTGCTGCAATACACACCGCAGACCGACACGGTATTTCGCACACCGATATTGATTACGCCCGCGTTTATCAACAAATACTACATACTCGATCTGACACCGCAGAATTCGTTGATCGATTGGATGGTCAAACAGGGACTAACGGTTTTCGTAATTTCGTGGGTGAACCCCGACGCCGAATTGAGCGATAAGACGCTGACGAACTATGCGCTGGAAGGTCCGGCAAAAGCGCTTGAAGTGATTCAACAGATCACCGGAGAAACCAGCGTTAATGCGATCGGTTATTGCATTGGCGGTACATTACTCGCGGCAACACAAGCAATGCTGAAAGCGCGAGGGCAATCGGGTTTTAACTCGACGACGTTTTTCACTGCGCTACTCGACTTCAGTCAACCGGGCGAACCCGGCGTCTACATCACCGATGAAATGGTTGAACTGCTGGAAAAAGATCCCTTGCAACAAGGCGTGTTCGACGGTCGACTCGCGCAACTCTGCTTCAGCCTGCTGCGCGAAAATAATTTGTATTGGTCCTTCTTTATTCACAACTATCTGCTCGGCAAGGATCCAGTGCCGATGGATATGTTGCATTGGAACGGCGACTCCACGAACGTGCCAATGAAAACGGCCGCCTTCTTCCTGCGGCATTTTTATCAGAATAATGGTTTGACCCAGCCCAACTCGGTATCGATCGATAACACGCCCATCGATTTGCAGCGCATCGATAATCCGACCTATTTTCTTTCGACAATGAGCGATCACATCGCGCCGTGGCAAGGCACCTATCGCGGCACACAATTACTCAGCGGAAATAAGCGTTTCGTATTGGCCGGTTCGGGGCATATCGCGGGCGTCATTAATCCTCCGATAAAAAACCGCTACGGCTATTTCACCAACGACCAATTATCGCCCACTGCTGACGCGTGGTTCGACAACGCAAAGCAGAATGAAGGGTCGTGGTGGACAGATTGGCTGCAATGGATAACGCCGTTATCCGGCGAGAGAATCGCCGCGCGTATACCAGGCAGCGTTGATTTTCCGGTGCTCGAAGACGCTCCCGGTCGTTACGCGCGTACATTAATTACCGATTTGAAAACCACGATTAGCGTGTAATCGATAACATCACTGCGTGCGACGTTAACTTTATTAGCGATATACCGTTTTATTTAAAAATTAGCGCGCAGTGAATCTAAAAATTCCAGCAGGCAGACATTCACTGCCTGCGGATTTTCCATTTGCACCAGATGCCCCGCCTTAGGAATCATTTTTACCGCGCGCAAATCTGGAAATTGCGCCCGCATTAGTGAAAGCGGATCGTCACCATGAAATTTGGCAAGATCGATATCACGCTCACTGCCAATAAAAAATGCCGGCACCGCGCTTGGCCTATTTTCGTAGGGCTTCCGCTGCTGCCATTTCAGATCCATCGACCGATACCAATTCAACCCGCCGGTAAAACCCGAACGACTATATTCGGAAACATAAAACTCCATTTCCAAATCGCTGAGCCACGGCCACGGTAACGATGGCGGTGTGGGCAATGCATCGAGATAAGGAGTGCCCGGGGGATGTGAAAATACCTCGGCCATATCGTAAGCACCGCTCAGTGCATAAAACACTTTCTGCAAAAACTCCCGCGGCGCTGCATTCAGTGCCGCATCGGCCGGGCCCTGCTGACGAAAATATTCGATATGCAGAAAATGCTGTTTTGCAATTTCAGCGTATTCCGTCAGCGGTGGGATATCGGGATTATGCGGTGCAGCAGGGTTTTGCAAACCGATCACTGCAATAACGCGCTCGGGCATGCGATGCGCGAGGTCATAAATGGCGAATGCGCCGAAATCGAGGCCGGCGAATACAGCCTTTTCAATGCCCGCCGCATCGAGCAAGCCGATCAGATCGTCGCAGATTTTATCGACGCCATATTCTTCGATGGCGACGGGGGCCTCGGTTTGCCCCATACCGCGCATATCCGGCGCAATTACACGCCACCCTGCCTGCGCCAACGCCGGAATTTGATGGCGCCAGCTAAACCATAGATGTGGAAAACCATGGCAGAGAACAATCGGCGGACCGCTGCCCTGCTCGACATAATGCATGCGAATGCCGTTGACGTGCGCATAACGGTGTTGCCATTCGGCCATATCTGACTCGCGCAATAGAGAGAAGGAACATAGTACGATGACCCATCGTACTCGAACGCATCTGCCGTCAACAGCTAGTCAATACTGGAAACGGGGCAATGCTGGAAACGAGCCGCGAGCGCACTGACACGCTCGCTGATTCGATTCAGCTCTCCCGCGACCCGCACGCCGTTTTCGCTACCCACTCTGCTGTGCTCGGCCGCGCCGACCACACCTTCGACAAACAACTTCACCGCATCGGCAGCCTTCTGTTGATTAAGCGCCTGATCGCTAATGTCGGTCACTGCCTGACGAATACGCGTAATGCTCTGCACCAGCTCGCCATATGCGGAACCAGCTACTGTCACTTCTTCCGCGGCCCGATTAGCGCGGGTAATCTGCCGACGCAATACATCGCTCAATGCGTTTGCAGCTTCTGCGATTTTTTCCATCAAGCGCTCGATTTCCACCGTGGCGTGCGAACTGCGCTGCGCGAGTGTACGCACCTCGTCCGCGACGACGGCAAACCCTCTACCCTGCTCGCCCGCCCGAGCGGCCTCTATCGCTGCATTCAACGCCAGCAAATTGGTTTGATCGGCAATGGCCTGGATATGATCGACAAACGACTGGATATTTACCGCATGGTTTTGCAACTGGGCCAGCGCGTTGTCCGTCGCGGCAATATCGCTGCTTAATTCCGCCATTCCGCAAACCGCGCGATTGATAATTTGCACTCCATCATCGAGGGTATGCTCAACGACTTGGGCTGTGCGTTGCACCGCCGCAACTTCGTTCACGACCAGACCCGCAATCGAAAACATATCGTCGACCACTACCGATGCCGACGTACTCTGCCGCAGCTGATTGCCGATACTGAGTTGTAATGCTTCCGCCGTCGATAACACCGTACCGCTTGCAGCGGCAACTTCTTCGCTGCGCGAATCGAGCTGATCGCTGACATCAATCAGCGCACGCTGCAACGTTGTAACCGATTCGCCGAGAAGCACGATCTCCTCGATACGGCTATGCAGATCTAAATGTCCTTGCAGCCTGCCCTCTGCCAGCCGATTCAGAAACTGGCCGACGCTGACAGCCACTTCGCTCAAACGGTGTTGTAACCAAAATAAGCCGCAGCACAACGACAGCACCGCAAACATCAGCGTAAATAATGCGATGCGCACGCCATTGCGAATATCCGATTGATCCTGCAAAAGCTCGGCTTCGAACGCGGAGAAGTTTTGCGAAATGGCCTGGATATCATTGCGCACGTTCGCGCGCGACAGCCGCGCCGCAAGTAACTGTTTATCGGTGCGATCAAGTTCGGAAGCATAACGCGTAAGCACCGACGTCAGTTCAGCGCGCAGTTCAATGCTGCGCTCACTCGGCTTGCTTTGTTCTTGATGCAAAAACGCATCGAGCGGATCGATAAGTTTTTCGACGTAAATATTCAGCGATGGAAGCGCCGAAAACTCTTTTTGCTGCTTATTAAGCTCTTGCCAATGAAACAGCACGTTTTTCTTCGCTTCACCATCGCCATGCTGTAAATATCGTTGACGCGCAATAATCAGCTGCGCCACTCCGCTGTTCATCGCCGCTGCTTTTTTTAGATATTCAGTCGTCAGTGGGGATCGATGTTTATCCGCAAGTTCGGCCAACGAAGCAATGGCTGCGCGTAGATCGTTCTCCGCATTACTCAAAATGGCTTGCGGATCGCCCGCCAATTTACCGGCTGCGCGCATATCGAGATCGAGGGATTTATGTAGAGCCGTCAGCTGCGGCGTCAACCGCTGCTGCAATGCAGGGGGTAACCGCGGGATATCGTCGCGCCTGATCGTTTCCAATTGTTTGATCGCGGCATCGAGCGCAATCCCGTCACCGCTATATAAATATTCTTCTATCGTTGCGCGCCAGTTTCCATTCAGATTTTCGCGGATTCGGTAATAATCCTGCGCCATTGAGTACGTGGTTTGCAGTTGATTCAATCCCCATAACACTGCGGCAATCAACAGCGCCGAAACGAGCAATAAACTCGCGGCCGCACCGCGATTTATAGTTTTGAGATTCACCGACCGTACCCACCACTGAAACGAGCCGGCAAATTACTGCAGTTGTGTGACATTCACGTTAAACGCGGCCATAAAAAAAGCCGCTCGATGGCGGCTTTCGTTTTTCCAATCGCTCAGCTCAATTGATGTAAATAATCGTAGCTAGCCTTCAACTCATCAAAAACCGGCGCAGGGAACGGATGCTCCTGCTCAACAAAATATCCTTTCACACCGGCCCGTTTAGCCGCAGCAAAGATACTTGGCCAGTCGAGCAAGCCGCCGCCTACGTGAATACCGGCAATTTGACCGACATCGCCATTGCTCGGGCGATTGTGCAGATCTTTGATGTGCAGCAACTGAATACGATTCCAGAAGCGATCGATATATCCCGCAGGATTATGGCCTGCGTTCGCAACCCAACCGCAATCCAATTCGATAGCAACTAAATCCGGATCGGTATTCTTAAGGAACTCATCAAAAATGATTTTGCCGTCGATAACGCGGAATTCGAAACCATGGTTATGGTAAGCCAACTGAATACCGGCTTTTTTCAACACTTCACCGGCCTTGTTAAGTTGCTCGGCATTCCAACGCCAGTCGTCCAGCGTCAGGCTGCTCAATAACTTACCAAATCCTTTTTCCGGAGAGGTGCCCTTCATGGCTGCGGCAATTCGAGATGTGTCCTCTAACCACGGAGACGGACAAACTGCGAAGCTCGCCCCAAGCTCATGCATTTCATCGATACATTTTTGCAAGTCACCGCGCAATTGCGGCAATCCGTAGTGGACGCTCTGACAAGTTAAACCCGCCTTATCGAGCGCAGCGCGCAACTGTTTGCTTTTCAAACCGGCGGAAAAAGTGGCATGTTCGACAGTGCGATAGCCAATTTGCGCGAGTTTGCTTAGCGTGCCGTCAAGATCTTTTCGCAGCTCCGCGGCAACGCTATACAGTTGCACGCCTATCGGTAAACCGAGAGGATCGGCTTGCACAAGTGAACGCGGCAATGTGGCGATGGCGGCAGCGCCAGCCGTCAGTACCAACAATTCACGTCGAGAAATCGAGTTCATTGACTATCCCCTTTTAGAGTTAAACCTTCCCCGCCTTCAACTGCTTCACCGCATAGTCGGCGGCACGCGCTGTCAGCGCCATGAACGTCAGCGAGGGATTCACGCATGACGCTGACGACATGCTCGATCCGTCCGTGACGAACAGATTCGGAATGTCGTGCGCCTGATTGTGTGCGTTCAACACCGAGGTTTTCGGGTCTCGTCCCATGCAGGCACCGCCCATTTCGTGAATCGCGATGCCAGGTGCGCCAGTGCTCATACCGAGCGGTATCACCTGCGTCATGCCCGCCGCTTTCAACATCGCCGTCGCTTGTTTGGTGGCGTCTTTCTGGATGCGTTTTTCGTTGTCTTTGTATTCGACATCGAAACGCAATTGCGGCAGGCCGTAGCTATCGACCAGCGTCGGGTCGAGCGTTACCTGATTGTCCTTATACGGCAGACATTCGCCGAATCCCACCAGCGCCATGACCCAGCCTTGCGGCTTGCGCAACGCGCGTTTGAAATCGGCGCCGAACCCCGGTATCTGCATCGCCGTCGATTTCCATTCCGCCGACAACGCCATGCCCTGATACCCATAGCCCCGCACGAAATCGACATCGCTATCGCGCCCATTCAGGTTGCGAAAGCGCGGCATGTAAATGCCGTTCGGGCGAATGCCGTAGTAGTACTTGTCGTTGAACTGGTTGGTGATGCCGATGGCGGAGATGTAGTCGGTGTGATCCATGATGTACTGGCCCAGCGTACCGCTGCGATTGGCCAGGCCGTTCGGGAAGCTTTCCGATTTCGAATTCATCAGGATGTGCAGCGAGCCGAAGGTCGAGCCGCACAGGAACACGAGTTTCGAGGTGAAGCGCAGTTTCTCCTTGGTCTCGCGATCGATCACGCGCACACCGGAAATACGCTTGG
>CAMLJR010000121.1 GCA_946480345.1 uncultured Spongiibacteraceae bacterium | reverse complement strand
TTCGGCCCTTATCTCGCAGGAGCCGGGTTGATCGCATTTTTCTGGGGCAAATTCCTCGTCGAGAATTATCTGCAATTCGCCGGCATTCCCTAATTCGTTAAACTAGCCTCGATAATTTTGGGGCGTCCCACATGTTTGTTATTGGTGTCACCGGCGGCATTGGCAGCGGCAAGAGTGCTGTTACGAACGAGTTTGCCAAGCTCGGCATCGATGTGGTCGATGCGGACGTGGCATCGCGCATAGTCGTCGAGCCGGGAACGCCCGCACTGAAACAAATTGCCGCGCATTTCGGCGCGACGATTTTATTACCCGATCATTCGCTGAACCGCGCCGCACTGCGCAAAATCATTTTCAATAATGCCGACGAAAAGCGCTGGCTCGAGCAATTGCTGCACCCGCTAATTGCGCTTGAAATTCAGCGCCAACTCAATGCAGCACTCAGCCCTTACGCTATTTTTGTTTCGCCTCTGCTGATTGAAGCGAAGCAATCCGTATTTTGCGATCGCATTTTGGTTGTCGATGTACCGGAGGAAATTCAGTTGCACCGCACTGTTCAACGCGACAACAACGATGCCGATCAGGTGCGCCGCATTATCGCGAGTCAGGCGAGTCGAGCACAGCGGTTACAGCACGCGGACGATGTGATCGAAAATACCGGATCGCTCGAGCAGCTGCGGGATCGCGTCAAGGAATTACATGCGTTGTATTTGCAGCTCGCAGCGAACGCAACGGGAGCCATATCATGACTGACAAAAAACCGCTTATCGTTAAATGCCCGCGCTGTGGTGCGGAAGTGATCTGGGGAGAGCAAAGCCCGCATCGGCCGTTCTGTTCGGAGCGCTGTCGCAATCAGGATTTTATCGATTGGGCTAAGGAGGAACATCGGATCGGTGGCGATGCCAATTACGACGATGTGCTATCGGATGATTTACCGAAACAGTGAGCGTTAATCATTAACAATGGATCCGGTACAAAAGAATTAAACGCGGATGTTTGCGACTTTCTCTTCCAGCGCATTAACAATTGCTTTATTCGCCGCAGGAAAATCCAGCTGTCTCAATTCGGTAATCGCCGCCCAGCGCAATGGCTGTCCTTGACGGCCTGACGGCTCCCCGCTGAATGACGAAACCCACCAAACATCCAGCAGCACCGATTTGTCCTGATAGTCATGCGCGATAGCCAACAACGGCTCGAACGCGCTGATGCTTATCGCAAGCTCTTCCTGTAATTCACGCGTTAATGCCTGTTCGACAGTTTCACCCGCTTCGACTTTGCCACCCGGAAATTCCCACAATCCTCCCTGATGCAAATGCTCGGCGCGCCGTGCAATCAACACTTTATCGCCGCCGTCGCTGATAACACCGACGGCAACATGAACTCGTTTTTCCATAAATTTTTCTGATCAGGTTTTACCCTCTTTTGCAAAAGAGGGTTGGGAATTTGTCAGGTGCGGTATTCCGCGTTGATTGTCACGTAATCATGCGAAAAATCGGTGGTCCACACCATCGTTTGTGCGGACCCACGACCGAGCTCGATAGCAATTTTAATTTCTTCCGGCGCCATCGCTGCTGCGCCCTGCTGCTCGGTATAACTCGCGGCACGCCCGCCGCGCTCAGCGATCAACACATCATTAATGCGGACGCTGATCAGATTCACATCGAGCTGCTCGACACCGGCACGACCGATGGCTGCAAGAATGCGACCCCAGTTCGGATCGCTTGCAAATAACGCGGTTTTCACAAGCGGCGACTCGGCTACCGCGTACGCAACCTGCAAACATTCATTTTCGGTTATACCGCCACGCACATCGACAGTAACGAATTTGGTTGCGCCCTCGCCGTCGCGAATAATCGCCTGCGCCAACGCTATAAAAACGCCTTCGATGGCCGCGTATAATTTTTCGAACAACGGATGATTATCGCTATCGATCAGATTATTTTGCGCAGCGCCGGTTGCAACTAAAACGCACGAATCATTGGTCGACGTATCGCCATCGATCGTAATGCGATTGAACGAACGGTTCGCCGCGCGCTCGATCATCGTTTGCAATACATCGGCATGAACTGCGGCATCGGTGGCGACATAACCGAGCATCGTCGCCATATTTGGCTTGATCATACCGGCACCTTTGCTGATGCCCGTGATCGTAACGCGCTTGCCGCCCAGATCAATTTGTACCGACGCAGCCTTGGGGCGCGTGTCGGTAGTCATGATGCCTTGCGCGGCTTTAAGCCAATTGTCTTCTCGCAGATCGGATAACGCAGCGGGGAGCGCAGTGATAATTTTTTCGATGGGCAACGGCTCACCGATAACGCCAGTGGAAAAGGGCAATATCGCTTCGGCGCTGACACCGGTTAATTGCGCAAGATGTTCGCAAGTGCGCAGCGCATTCGCCAAACCATTCTCTCCGGTGCCCGCGTTGGCATTGCCGGTGTTCGTCAATAAATAACGAATCGATTGATTTGCTCGGTGCTGCTGCGCCAAATGTTTCTTCGCAATTTGTACCGGTGCCGCACAAAACGCGTTTTTGGTGAATACCGCTGCAACCGCACTGTTTGCAGCCGGCTCCATCACGACCAAATCGAGACGGCCCGGCTTTTTAATGCCGGCGCTCGCGATGCCAAGTTTAAAACCGGCGACGGGGTGTAATTCAGGTAATTGTCCGCTACCAACTGCCATCTTCGTTAACTCAACTTGCCGTGACAATGTTTGTATTTCTTGCCGGAGCCGCAGTGACATAACTCATTGCGACCCACTTTGGGTTCTTCGCGTATAAACGGCGCAACGGGTGCTGAAGGAACGACATGGTCTTCTTCATCGCCTTCCTCCATTGCAGAAACTTGCGCATGTTGAAACTGGATTTTTTTACGCGCTTCTTCCGCGCGGCGCTGTTGCTCCAGCTGTTCCAGTTCTTCTTCGCGTTGAATCTGCACATGCGATAAGAAACGCACGACTTCGCGCTTCAAGTTATCGAGCATTTCTTCGAACATCTCGAAAGCTTCGCGCTTGTATTCCTGCTTCGGATTTTTTTGCGCATACGCACGCAGATGAATGCCGTAGCGCAGGTGATCCATGCGCGCGAGATGTTCTTTCCACAACGAATCGAGCACTTGCAGCATGATGTATTTTTCGAGGCGGAAGATTTCCGCACCGATAGTTTCACGTTTGCGCTGGTAGGCACTGGTCGCTTCTTCGATAATTTTTTGTCGCAACGGTTCTTCATGCAATGAATTGTCGCTGTCGAGCCACTGCTGTATTGGCAATTGCAGCGCGAATTCCGCGTCGAGACGTTTTTCCAGACCAGCGATATCCCACTGCTCTTCGAGACTTTGCGGCGGGACGTATTCGTCAATGACCGCGTTAACAACATCAACGCGGATGACATCAATCGTATCGGAAATGCTGTCGACTTCGAGTAATTCATTGCGCTGCTGATAAACGATCTGACGCTGGTCGTTGGCGACATCGTCGTATTCGAGCAATTGTTTGCGCATATCGAAGTTACGCGCCTCGACTTTGCGTTGCGCTTTTTCGATGGCGTTGGTCACCATCCGATGCTCAATCGCTTCGCCCTTCTCCATACCGAGCGCCTGCATGATGCTCTTCACGCGGTCGGACGCAAAAATACGCATCAGATTATCTTCGAGCGACAAATAAAAGCGCGACATGCCGGGATCGCCCTGCCGTCCCGCGCGACCGCGTAATTGATTATCGATGCGGCGTGATTCGTGACGCTCGGTACCGATGATATGTAAACCGCCGGCAGCGATGACCTGATCGTGACGCTTGCGCCACGCAGCGCGCAGCTCGTCGATTTGTTCGCTAGTGAGATTTGGATTCTGTGCGATTTCGCTTTCTACGTTACCGCCGAGCACGATATCGGTTCCGCGACCAGCCATATTAGTAGCAACCGTCACGACACCCGGCCGCCCTGCCTGGGCGATAATCTCCGCTTCTTGTCGATGATATTTCGCGTTCAATACTTTGTGTGGGACGCCTGCTTTCTTTAACCGCTCTGCCAATTCTTCGGAGGTTTCGATCGATGCGGTGCCGACCAATACTGGCGCGCCTTTTTCGGTGATCGCTTTGACATCATCGACGATCGCCTCGTATTTCTCGTCTTTCGTTAAGTAAACGAGATCGTTCAAATCCTGCCGCTGAGTCGCTTTGTTAGTGGGAATAACAACAACATCGAGGCCGTATATCTGGTGAAACTCATAGGCCTCGGTATCGGCGGTTCCTGTCATGCCGGCAAGCTTGTCGAACAAACGGAAATAATTCTGGAATGTAGTTGAGGCTAACGTTTGCGTTTCCGCCTGAATCCGTACGCCCTCTTTCGCTTCGATCGCTTGATGCAGGCCTTCCGACAAGCGTCGCCCCGGCATCGTGCGGCCGGTATGCTCATCGATCAAAACAACTTGATCGTCCTGCACGATGTATTCGACATCGCGATTGAATAATGCATGAGCGCGAACCGCGGAATGCACGTGATGCAACAGACTTAAATTCGCTGCAGAGTACAGGCTGTCTCCTTCCTGCAGTAAACCATTCTGTACCATCCATTCTTCGATCAATTGATGACCGTCTTCGGTAACTTCGACCTGCCGCATTTTTTCATCGACGACATAATGGGCCGGCTCGTCTTCACTGCCGCGACGCAATTTTGGAACCAGTAAATTAATGCGGCGATACAGTTCGGAACTGTCTTCTGCCTGACCCGAAATAATCAACGGCGTGCGCGCTTCGTCGATCAGAATCGAATCGACTTCGTCGACGATCGAGAAATTCAAACCGCGCTGAAAGCGATCTTCTTTCGAGAACGCCATATTGTCGCGCAGATAATCGAAGCCAAATTCGTTGTTGGTGCCGTAGGTAATATCGGAGGCATACGCCGCGCGTTTTGATTGCGGATCTTGACCCGAAAGAATCACACCCACCGACAATCCGAGAAAGCGATAAATAGGCGCCATCCAATCCGCATCGCGCTGCGCCAGATAGTCGTTAACCGTAATAACGAATACACCCTTGCCGCTGAGTGCATTCAGATAAACCGGCAGCGTCGCCATCAGCGTTTTACCTTCGCCGGTGCGCATTTCTGCAATGCGGCCTTCGTGCAACGTGATACCGCCGATCATCTGCACATCGAAGTGCCGCATACCCATTACGCGCTTGCCCGCTTCGCGCACGACAGCAAACGCTTCGGGAAGTAAATCGTCGAGCGTCTGCCCTTTTTCCAAACGCTGCTTGAACTCGACGGTCTTCGCGCCCAATGCGTCATCGCTGAGCCCAACTATCTGCTGCTCGAATTCGTTGATGCGGGCGACGAGCTTGCCCATGCGCTTCAATTCGCGATCGTTTTTGCTGCCGAATAATTTTTTTAAGACGGTTCCTAGCATGGTGTCCTACTAAAGCGATGACGCAAATGAATGGAGTTACCCAAAAGTTGGGGTGGGATCATACCGAGGCAGCGTAAAAGATTAAATCTTTTGCGCCAAAGAACAGTTAGCGGCTGGCTTGCTGTAAATAAATGAAGGGATCGACCGCGCGGCCGTGTTTGTAGACTTCGAAATGCAGATGAGTGCCGGTTGCACGACCGCTACTACCCATCAACGCGATGACTTGACCTTTTTTAACAACATCGCCCTGCTTCACGAAAATCAGCTTGCTATGCGCATAACGGGTGAAGCAGTCATCGCCATGGTTGACTTCAATCAGACGACCATAACCTTGCTTTTGTCCCGCGAAGGTCACAACACCATCGCCCGCGGACAGAATTGCAGAACCGCTTTTACCCGAAAAATCGATACCCTGATGCATCGAGCGACGGCCGCTAATCGGATCAAAGCGCATACCGAAATACGATGAAATCTCGGCGCGATGAGCGGGCTGTGCACCGAATAACGCGCGCTCGCCAACTTTACGATTCGCCAACATTTCTTCGAGCGTATTGAGCTGCTGCTCACGCTCATCGATCTGACGACTTATGCGATCGATCGCGTTGTAGATATTGTCGATTTGCGGCGGCACCGTTTCGCTGTCGCTCGGCCCGCCCATCGCCAATTCAAATCGCGCATTGTGGGTGGCGAATTCATCAGCCGGTTCCGCATCAGCTTGATCGGTAAGACGCTCGACTCGCGCCTCCAGCTCTGACATTCGCTCCGTGAGTTTATGCAAATGTTGCGCTTTGGCTTGATCGATCGACTCTTCCGCGCGAACGCCACCCTCGGTACCTTCTTCAGCGGATTCCGGCTGATAATGGCCTAGCGCATAACCCATCGCCAGACCGGCGCCGAGGGGCATACCAAAAACGCAAAACGACAATACGGTGCGCGTCCAGCGGCTTAAAGACGCTGCTCGGATCGTTTCCAACTTGTCGGTGATCAACGGAATTTTCACACTGAATCGATGAGTCTGCGGTATCTGGTCGTTTAAAGTGGGCGCAACTATCTCACAACCTTTCTTGTGAGGGCAAACCAACTGCTCGTTTTTCAGGCAACCCGCCAATCTCTTCCCAGAAATAAAAACGCCCGGAAAACCGGGCGTTTTTATTCAAGACATGATGATTTAAGCGAGCGCGAACGGCGCAGTGTAAGCCACCGGCGCTTTCTTACTGTTTTCAAAAGTGACGAATTCCCACGCATCCGCTTCAGCCAGCAATGCACGCACAGCCTGATTATTCAATGCATGACCCGACTTATGGCAGCGATACTCACCAATCAAGCTGTGGCCGAGCAGATAAATATCGCCAATTGCGTCAAGAATTTTGTGTTTTACGAACTCATCTTCGTAACGCAACCCACCCTCGTTAACAATGCGATATTCATCGACAACGACTGCGTTATCTAAGCTGCCGCCCCGCACTAAACCTTTGCTGCGCAAATATTCAAACTCATGCATAAAGCCAAAAGTGCGAGCACGGCTCACTTCTTTAATAAACGAGGTGCGCGAAAAATCCACCTCCGCGAAAGAATTGGTATCGCGAAATGCCGGGTGATCGAACTCGATAGTGAAGGAGACCTTGAAGCCCGCAAAGGGGAGGAAGCTGGCTTCGCGGTCACCGTTCTTGATCGTGACTGGGCGCTTGATGCGGATAAATCGCTTCAGCGCTTTCTGCTCTTCAACACCTGCCGATTGAATCAGGAACACGAACGGCGCGGCGCTGCCATCCATGATCGGCACTTCCGGCGAGCTGAGCTCGACATAACAGTTATCGATGCCGAGACCCGAAAACGCCGACATCAGATGCTCAATCGTAGAAACACGAACGTCGCCATTCAGCAACGTTGTCGACAGCATCGTGTCGCCAACCATCTCCGCGCGAGCGGGCAGCTCGACGACGGGATTGAGGTCGACGCGACGAAACACAATGCCGGTATTAACCGGTGCAGGGCGCAAAGTTAAATAAACTTTTTCGCCCGTATGCAGGCCAACGCCAGTAGCACGGATCGTGTTGCGTAAGGTTCGCTGTTTGATCATCAGGTCAAATCGCCCTATTGCGGCGGTAACAAGGCTGCAATATTAGCAGAATCTGTCACCGCCCTCCAAACCGCACCCCCGCAACACCCTGTGTCGTCGACTGATCGTGTTCAACAAATCACATTCTGATCAATCGGCCTGCCGACGCAGGAATGCCGGGATATCCAGATATTCCATGTCTTTTTCCGCCAGCGGTGCGGGTTTTGCGATGTCGCGCGCTACCGCCGCAGCCTGCTGATTACGCATCACCGTCGGCCGATCCAAATCGCGATATGCCACAGTTGGGTCGACAGCCGGTTTCTTCGTTTCGACGACCTTAAACGGCATTTCCTGAACCACAACTGACTCCCCGCCTAAACCCGTGGCGACAACAGTCACTTTCAGCTCATCGCGCATATCTGGATCGATAACGGTACCGATGACAACAGTGGCATTATCCGACGCAAATTCTTCGATCGTGTCGCCAACTTCCGTAAATTCGCCAAGCGACAGATCAAGACCCGCCGTGATATTGACGAGAATCCCGCGCGCGCCCTGCAGATTGATGTCTTCGAGCAACGGACTGCGAATCGCTGCCTCGGCCGCTTCGCGCGCACGATTTTCACCGCGAGCCACGCCGGTACCCATCATCGCCGCACCCATTTCCGACATCACGGTGCGCACATCGGCGAAGTCGACGTTGATCATGCCCGGACGGATGATCAGATCGGCGATACCTTGCACCGCGCCGAGCAGCACATCATTGGCCGATTTAAACGCCGTCATCAGACTGGTGTTCTTGCCCAGTACCGCGAGCAGCTTCTCGTTCGGAATCGTAATCAGCGAATCCACGTGCTCCTGCAGCTCTTTAATACCCTGATCGGCAATTGCCATCCGCTTTTTGCCCTCGAACGGGAACGGCTTGGTGACCACCGCGACGGTCAGAATGCCGAGCTCTCGCACCACTTCAGCGACGACAGGTGCGCCGCCGGTGCCGGTACCACCGCCCATGCCGGCAGTGATGAACACCATGTCCGCGCCGCGCAATACTTCGGCGATGCGATCGCGATCTTCAAGCGCCGCCTGACGGCCGACCTCTGGATTGGCGCCAGCACCGAGACCTTTCGTCACGCCCGAGCCCAGCTGCAGCACGGTTTTCGACGAAATATCGGTCAACGCCTGCGCATCGGTGTTAGCGCAGATGAAATCCACGCCATCGACCTGACTCGCGATCATGTGCTTGACGGCGTTACCGCCACCGCCGCCGACGCCGACTACTTTGATGACCGCGTTTTGCGGCAAGCTATCTACTAATTCAAACATGGTGTCTCTCCCCTTTAATTTCACAACCCGGTTTTGCCCGGAACCGTGTTACGACTTGAAAACCCAAACTGCCACTTTCTTCAAACCGCTACTTTCTTGATGCGCCGGCGATCGACCGCAAACCCATCGCTAGAAATTGTTTTGCAACCAGCTTTTCGCACGCGCGAGAAAACCCATTGCATCGATCTCGCGCGTTTTGCGTTGGCGCGCACTACCGCGTGCCCCGGTGGTGCCGCGTTGTAGTTTCATGCCGTAATGCAACAGGCCAACACCGGTCGAATAAATCGGATTGCGCACGATGTCGGTCAGCCCCGCCGATACATGCGGTACGCCGATGCGCACCGGCATGTGAAAAATCTCTTCCGCCAATTCGACGACGCCTTCCATACGCGATGTGCCGCCGGTCAACACGATGCCGGCCGGAATCATGTCTTCGTAACCGCTGCGACGCAGCTCTGCCTGCACCAGCGTGAATAATTCGTCGTAACGCGGCTCGACCACTTCGGCGAGCGATTGCCGACTCAAATCGCGCGGCGGACGATCGCCGACGCTCGGCACCTTGATCGTTTCATCGGCGCGCGCGAGTTGCGTCAACGCGCACGCGTATTTAATTTTAATTTCTTCGGCAAATTGCGTCGGCGTGCGCAGCGCCATAGCGATATCGTTAGTGACCTGATCGCCGGCGATCGGAATTACACCGGTGTGGCGAAT
>CAMLJR010000120.1 GCA_946480345.1 uncultured Spongiibacteraceae bacterium | reverse complement strand
CCGACACAACGCTGCCAGAACAGACGCCTGCTCCTTCTCCGCAAAGCAGCGCGCCCGAGACATCAACCCAACCGTCGAATGCACCGACAAACGCTCAATTGATCGCTTGGCAAATCGCGACTGCATGTCTGGCACTGCTGTCGGTATTGATGTTGGTGTTGTATTGGCGCTTGAAACGGAACGTTACTCCGCAAGCGACGATAAATTCGATTAACGCGAACGACGGTTCTGGCGAAAAAAACGCGTGGCGGGATTTCAGCGCAGCTTGTCATCGCAATGACGCTGCGGCCGCACGCCATGCCTTGCTGAAGTGGGCGCGGATTTATTTCGACGATCAATCATTGCTTACCATCGAGCAGCTACAACGCGTTACTAACGATGACGCGTTCGTGCTCGCCCTGCGGCAACTGGAAAATCGATTGTTCGGTACATTGCCGGATAGCGGCGAGTGGAATGGTGAAATGTTACTAGCGGCGACTCAATCTATTAGAAACACGCGAAGAGAAACGTCGGTGGCAGATGAGCATCTGCCACCACTCTATCCGGTTAAATAGCGATATCGTTCAGAAATAATTTCGCCGCATTACGCAGCAGTGTGCAATCCGCACTCTGCATTATCGGCGACCTTGGTCGGATCGAAATAATGTTTGCAGGTAGGCAGCTGATAACGGTCCATGTAGGCCTGGACATCCTGAGCATTCCAGTTGAACAACGGTGCGACGCGCAATAAACCGCGGTTATCCCAGCTAACGATATCGAGCGTTTTGCGAAACTCGGTTTCTTCGCGACGAATACCCGTTAACCAAATTTTTGGTTTCAATTCATTGAGTGCGCGTTGGAATGGCTCAAGTTTTACCTGACGCACGAATTCGGCATGCAACTCAGGATTGTCGTCAGGGTGAGGAATGCCACCCATCAATGCCGCACGACGTTCGGAGGTCATTTGCGGCGTGAAGATGTGCATATTCAAATGCAGTTTTTGAATTAATTGCTCGGCGACTTGATAAGCGTCCGGCATGTTGTAGCCGCTGTCGACCCAAACGATCGGCATATTGGGTTTGATTTGCGTAACCAGATGCAGCATCGCCGCTGAATTCGGCGAGAAACTACTCGACGTAATGACCTGCTGATTCTGTTGCAGCGCCCAATGCACGATTTCCTCGGCGGAGCGGTCTTTCAACTCGGCATTGATTTTCGCGATATCGAAATTCATAACGATCTCTAATTCCTGACCGAGCTCTTTGCGAATCAAACCGGCACCATACCGGAGAATCGTCGATCAGGCCTTGCAATATAGGCGAAAACCCTATTTCGATCAATCAGTTAAAGCGAATATGCTCATAACCGTAACGCTTAAATCGGCGGTTGCACCACTGAATCAATATGTTAGAGCGGGTCGCCGAAATGTCACACAGCAGCGCCAGTGAATATCAACGTAATAAATCGACTGGTCCGTCAACTTCATTTAAGTGCGAGGTGGCGGGCACCAGCAAACACCTTAAAAAGCGACGGTTAGCGCACGCGTAACTGCTCAATCAAATAGTGTTCGCGTATCTTCACCAACAAATCCGCGATATTGCAAAAAGCGCAGCCGCTTGGCTTTTTCCTTTAGATCGCTTGGCTCGACATTGCCGAATTTATTACTCACCAGCGTTTGCAGATTGGCCTGCCAGTCGACATCGCTATGCTGCATCGCGCTTGCAATGATCGAATCCGCAATGCCCCGCTCGCGCAATTCGATACGAATACGCAGCGGACCATAAAGTCGCTGAGCACGACTGTAGATGTATGCATCGGCGAATCGCGCATCGCTCTGTAATCGCTCTTCGCGCAGGCGATCAAGCTCCGTGTGAATCAAATCATGAGCGTCGAAGCGCGCTACAAGTTTGCGATGCAATTCCTGATAAGAATGTTCGCGGCGAGCCAGCAGATCCATTGCCGCTCGCCGAATATCGGCCGGACGAATAACGGTAGTTTCGCTATCTACGGCAACTCGATTTTCCGAAAACCGGTTATCCGTCGAATCGAAAGAGCCCATGCCCGCTATTCTTCGGTTTCCATTTCAGCGGATTTTTCAGTGACGGGAGGCAACGGCGAGTTCAACAATTCACTGCGAATATTCGCTTCGATGACTTCGCTGATTTGCGGGTTTTCTTCGAGGAACTTCGCGGCGTTCGCCTTGCCTTGACCGATCTTGTCGCCCTTGTACGCATACCACGCACCGGATTTGTCGATCAGATTCAACTTAACCCCGAGATCGATGACCTCACCCATCCGGTAAATGCCTTTGCCATACATGATCTGGAATTCGGCTTGACGAAACGGTGGCGCCACTTTGTTTTTAACCACTTTGACGCGGGTTTCCGAGCCAGTCACCTCTTCGCCCTCTTTCACGGCGCCAGTGCGACGAATATCGAGACGAACTGACGAATAGAACTTCAGTGCATTACCGCCAGTCGTGGTCTCCGGGTTGCCGAACATCACGCCGATCTTCATCCGAATCTGATTGATGAAAATCACCAGGCAGTTCGTTTGCTTAATCGTACCGGTCAGCTTGCGCATTGCCTGGCTAAGCAGGCGAGCCTGCAAGCCCACATGCGAATCGCCCATCTCGCCTTCGATTTCCGCTTTCGGAACCAGCGCAGCGACCGAATCGATGACCAGCACTTCGACGGCACCAGAGCGCACCAGCATTTCCGCTACTTCGAGTGCTTGTTCGCCGGTATCGGGCTGCGACACGATCAGATCGTCAATGTTAACGCCGAGCTTCTCGGCATAAATCGGATCGAGCGCATGTTCGGCATCGATGAAGGCGGCGGTACCGCCCATCTTCTGTGCCTGCGCAATGACCGACAGCGTCAGCGTGGTTTTGCCTGACGACTCCGGACCATAGATTTCGACGATACGTCCGCGTGGCAATCCACCCACACCCAGCGCGATATCGAGGCCAAGCGAACCTGTAGAGATAACGGGAATGGCAGTTTGCGTGTGATCGCCCATGCGCATCACGGTGCCCTTGCCGAATTGGCGTTCGATTTGCGAAAGAGCCGCGCTCAATGCTTTTTGTTTGTTGTCGTCCATCCGGGTGATCCTCGCGCTGGGAGCTGAAAATTGATTCGGCAGCGATTAAACCAAATTACTGTATGAATGAACAGTATTCGGCGGAATATTTTTGATATGTGTCGCGTTCGCCAGCCGCCAAATGTCGATTGGCCGATGCGACAGCCGATGCCTTACAATCGCCCGCTCGTGCTCATACACCGTCCTTTTTTCGCGCCGCAAGGTTGTCGCAATGACCTCGATTCAAGCCCCGGACACCGATGCCGGGCTAGAGCTGCATACGCCGATGATGCAGCAATTTCTCAAAATCAAAGCGCAGCATCCGCATGAATTGTTGTTCTATCGGATGGGCGATTTCTATGAATTGTTTTTCGACGATGCGAAAAAAGCGGCGGCGCTACTCGATATCACGCTGACCGCTCGCGGCAAATCCGCAGGCGAACCAATTCCCATGGCCGGCATTCCGTTTCATGCCGCCGATGGCTATCTAGCGAAGCTGGTCCGCGCCGGTCAATCCGTCGCCATTGCCGAGCAGATTGGCGATCCGGAGACCAGCAAGGGTCCTGTCGAACGCAAAGTCGTTCGCGTCGTAACGCCCGGTACCGTTAGCGACGAAGCATTCCTCGACGAGCATCGCGATAACTTGCTGGTTGCGCTGCACCGCAACGGCGACAACTTCGGCTTCGCGACGCTCGATATCGGCAGTGGCCGGTTTCTCGTTTTCGAAGTCAAAGGCATCGATGCAACGCTCGCCGAATTGCAGCGGCTCGCTCCTGCCGAACTGTTGCTGGAAGACAGCATCGATCATCCCGAAATTCTTGCGCGCAACGGCGTGCGGCGCAGGCCGATTTGGGAGTTCGAACCGGAAACTGCGCAACGCCTGCTAACCCAGCAGTTCAATACCAAGGATTTGCAGGGATTTGGCTGTGCACATCTACATATCGCCATCTCAGCAGCGGGATGCCTGTTGCAATACGCGCGCGAAACGCAGCGCACGGCGCTGCCGCATATTCGCGCGCTGATGCACGAGCGTCGCGAAGACAGCGTTGTGCTCGATGCGTCTACACGTCGGAATCTCGAACTCGATACCAATTTGAACGGCGGTGCCGAGCACACGCTGATGTGGGTGTTCGACAAAACGCGATCGGCGATGGGAAGTCGGCTGTTGCGACGCTGGTTGAATCGCCCGTTGTGCAATCGCTTGATCCTCGATCAGCGGCAGCAGGCTATCAAAGCGCTGCTCTGCGATTATCGTTTCGAAGCGGTGCGCAATGCGTTGCAACCCATCGGCGATGTCGAGCGTATTCTCGCTCGCGTCGCATTGCGCTCGGCACGGCCACGCGATCTGACGCGCCTGCAAATGGCATTAGCAAGTCTGCCTGCGCTGCAGACGACGGCGCGGGCAGTTGAATCGCCCCTCATTGCGAAACTGGCCGAGACGATCAGCGAATTTCCTCATTTGGCGCAACTGCTCGCGCGGGCGGTGACCGAAAACCCGCCGATGGTGATTCGCGACGGCGGCGTGATCGCAACAGGCTTCGACGCCGAGCTCGACGAGCTGCGCAATATCAGCACCAACGCCGGCGATTACCTGGTCGATCTGGAAACACGCGAGCGCACACGCACTGGCATCAGCACCTTGAAGGTCGGCTATAACCGCATTCACGGGTATTACATCGAAATCAGCCGCGGCCAATCCGAGCAGGCGCCCGTCGATTACATTCGGCGGCAAACGCTGAAGAACGCCGAGCGCTACATCACACCCGAGCTGAAAAGCTTTGAAGATAAAGCGCTGTCGGCGAAGAGCCGTGCGCTAGCGCGTGAAAAAGCGATCTACGAAGACTTACTTGAACAGTTGAACGCTGAATTAATCGCATTGCAGGACAGCGCGGCGGCAATCGCCGAACTCGATGTATTAAGCACGCTCGCGGAACGCGCGGATGCGTTAAATCTTTGTCTGCCGGAATTGCTTGAGGATGAAATTCTGGAGATTCGCGAGGGTCGTCATCTCGTCGTCGAACAGGTGCTCGACGCTCCTTTCATTCCAAACGATGTGCTATTCCACAGCGAGCGTCGCATGTTGATCGTCACCGGCCCGAATATGGGCGGTAAATCAACTTATATGCGCCAGACAGCCTTGATCGTTTTACTCGCTCATATCGGTAGCTATGTACCGGCGAAAAGCGCGCGTATTGGAATTGTCGATCAGATTTTCACGCGCATTGGCTCGTCGGACGATCTCGCCGGCGGCCGTTCGACGTTCATGGTGGAAATGACCGAGACCGCGAATATTCTGCATAACGCAACCGCGCGCAGCCTCGTATTGATGGACGAAATCGGACGCGGCACATCGACCTTCGACGGGCTTTCGCTGGCCTGGGCCGCAGCGGTGTATCTCACCAGCAAATTGCGGGCGTTCACATTATTCGCAACGCATTATTTCGAATTGACGCAGTTACCCGAGCAATTCCCGCAGGCAGTCAACGTGCATCTCGATGCGACCGAATACAACGATCACATCGTATTTTTGCATACAATTCAGGAAGGACCCGCCAATCGCAGCTACGGTTTACAGGTGGCCAAGCTGGCCGGCATCCCGGGACCGGTAATCGCATCGGCAAAGCGCAAACTCGCCGAGCTCGAAGGCGAACAATCAAAAGCCATCAGCATCGCGGCTCCCTCACCGTTACAGCCGGATTTATTTTCGGCCGCAGCGCCACATCCGGCGATCGAACAATTACGTGAAACCGATCCGGACACACTGACGGCACGGCAAGCGCTCGACTTGATCTATGAATTGAAAGGTTTGGTGGAGTGAGGGGCAGATGCTAAACTGCGCGCCGTTTCATTTTCCGAGAGATCTGTTGAAATGACCTTTGTAGTCGGCGAAAACTGCATCAAATGCAAACACACGGATTGCGTGGAAGTCTGTCCGGTCGATTGTTTTTATGAAGGTCCGAATTTTCTCGTCATTCATCCGGATGAGTGTATCGATTGCGCGCTGTGTGAACCCGAGTGCCCGGTCGATGCGATTTTTTCTGAAGATGAGCTTCCAGAAGATCAGCAGCAATTTTTGGCACTGAATGCGGAACTGGCAGAAGTCTGGCCAAACCTTACCGAGAAAAAACCGTCACCGCCCGATGCAGAAGAATGGGATGGTGTCCCGAACAAAATCAAACTTCTCGAACGCTAAGTGACTTCAAGCCGATCAGGGCTGAATCCTGATCGGCGTTCCTACATCAATCGCCTCCCAAATTTCATCCATCTGTAAATCCGTTACTGCGATGCAGCCGTTTGTCCAATTGAACGTCTGCGAAACCTCTTCAGGCCATGGACGATCGTTCGGCTGGCCATGAATCATGATTGATCCGCCCGGCTGCAAACCCAATCGTTCCGCACGTTCGCGATCGGTATCGTTGGGATAAGAAATACGTATCGATTTGTAGAAGGCACTCTTTTCATTTTTACGGTCGAGCACGTACTCGCCTTCGGGGGTGCGCTCATCGCCGGCGGCGAGCTTCGGGCCACGCGGTTTAGGCCCAAACGCCACACGATACTCGCGAAATGGCTGTCCTCCACTGATTAAAAAGAGCTTACGCTCGCTTTTCTTTACCAGGACCAGATCCGCTTTTTGCGTTGCATGCGCGATGGATGCCGCAAGTATTAACAAAAGTGCTGCGATAAATTTCATAATTTGATACAAATCGGCCCACTAAAATTATTGAAACAGCTGCGCACCAGCGCCTGCTTGCGACAAAGGTTAGCTGCAATACGGGGAGTTTCAACGCACCGCTTCGACTTTGCGGTCTTATTCACCAACGCGTCATGGTAAAAATTTTAATTTATGTCAAAAACTTTGCGTGCTCTCTGGAATTATGCTCGCAAGTGGTGGTAATGTAAGAAGTAATCCTCGTCGCGGACGAGGGCAGATTACAAAATCTTTTACTTAGTAGTTGTGCTTAGCAATCCCTCAAGGAGTCCAAAAGATGAACAAGAACCTGTTGAAAGCTGTACCGTTTGCTGTATTCGTTGCTTTGGCCGCTGGTTGCGCAAGCAACTCTTCATTGGACGAAGTAAAAGCCAGCTCTGCTGCTGCGCAAAAAACCGCTGATGATGCAAAAGCTGCTGCTGCTGCCGCACAGAAATCTGCTGACGCTGCACAAGCAACTGCTAATCAAGCTCTGCAAACCGCTAACGAAGCAAAAACCGCAGCAGACGAAGCAAATACCAAGATCGACCGCGCATTCAAGAAATCCATGCGCAAATAAGCAACCCCTCCGGTTGCAAGAAAAAACCCGGCTCAGGCCGGGTTTTTTTATGCTCCGCTAAACATTAGCGCGTTGAAACAGGCTCCGATACGGCATATCGAGAAGGACCAATAGGCGTCGGTATTCCCGTCCCCTCTAAATCGACCACATCCACCTGCTCCCAATTGGTTGCGTAGTTCGGCGCATCGCGGGTGGCGTTCGTCAGGGCTTCCACCATAGGTGTTTTACCGCGACCGTCTTCACCATGGGGACCCTCAAGCGACGGATGCGTCTCCATATAAAGCACTCCATCCCGCCAACCCGCCTTGTAACGTTGATTGACGATGCGCACAGGCGTTCCCACCGGCACCGTGCGGTATAAGCGTTCAATGTCTTCTGGATATAAGCGCATGCAACCGTGCGTTACCTGCATGCCGATACCGTACTCATTGTTGGTACCGTGAATCAGGTAACTTGGAATGCTCAACCGCAGCGCATATTTACCGAGCGGATTGTCAGGGCCCGGGCGCACTACTGTCGGTAACGGATCGCCATTGCTGGCGTGTTCCTCGCGAATCGATTTCGGTGGTGTCCAGCTGGGATCCACAACCTTGCCAGTCACACGACTGCTCACGAGCGGCGTATTCCAATCGCCTCGACCGATACTGACTGGAAATGTTTCGACCGTCGCAGGTTCGCCTTTTTTTGGCTTCGGAAAATAATACATCCGCATCTCAGCGACATTGATGACGATCCCTTCGCGGGGACCCGCCGGAAGAATGTATAAGCTCGGCAGAACAACAGTCGTGCCCTCTCGCGGCAGCCAGGAATCAACCGCAGGATTCGCCGCGCGTATTTCGTCGTAACCCATATCGTAGCGACGACCAATATCGATCAGTGTGTCCTCATGCTGAGCCTGAATCGAACGCAAGCTGCCGATAAGATCATTTCCAGGCGCGGGCAATGGATAAATTTCCGCATGGCCCTGTGAGGTACCAAGGAGCGCAACCGCGAGGCCGCAAAGCCGCAAAGCCGCTGTGGTATCGAAGCCTTTGGTGTAAGACCGAATAAAATTTTTCACGAAACATTCCACTACTAAAGACACTAATGAAAAGGATATCGCTCAGTTGACTGAGTCAACCGGCTTTACAAAGACTGCACTTTTAATTCGAGATAACGCTCTTCCAATTGGATATGCTCTCCCTTCAACGTCGCCAGTTCTTGTTGGCTCCGCTCCAACTGAGCCTTCAACACACCGACCTCACTCTCGTCCGCTCCACCAACAGCCACTTTTGCGCGTAAATCGCGACATTCGGATTCAAGCGCTTCAATAGCGGAGAGCATTTCATTGCTTTGCACGGTGAAGTCTTCGATGATCTTTGCCATCTGCTCGACATCAGCCATCGCCTCCGGGGTGGCTTCCTGTTTTACCTGAAGAAGTTTCAGCTTCAACGACTGGTTGTCGTCGATAACGCGCTCAAGCTCCTCTTCAAGCTGGCGGGTACATAATTCAGACTCTTTAATGAAGCGCTCGTGCCGCTCAAGTTGCTTATGCAACTCTGCAATCACCCGCTCCTTTTCTTCCGCTGAATTTGCTGCGCTGAGCTCATCCCGCAATCGAACGATCATCTTATGCTGATCGACCGCCATATTTCGCAAGCGCTGAATCTCTTCCTGATTGGCGATAACGATGCGACCGACGCTCGGTTGTTCGCCCCCACGTTCAATAGTCCCTTCGTGATCTGACTGGATATGCTGGATAAGCGTCGCCCCATAATCGGCATAGACCTGATTATATTTCTCCAACAGGGTATCGAACTCATTACCTGCGCCGAGCACGCGCCCCTTCTCCATCAACTCACGGTGATATTCAGCCGCCTGCTCACTAGCTGAGCGCCATTTTTCATCCGCATCAAAAAATAGTTTTTTGAACTTCTCCAGATTGTCGATATGGCGTTTCTGATTTTCGATCGTCTCGTGAAGTACTTCGATATTACCGGCGGTTTTAGAAGCAGCATCTTCCGGAGCATTACCATCGCTCACGCCAGGAATTGGCTGGGCATAAAACTGGATTATTTGGCTCAATTTGCTTTGCAGGACTGTCCAATCAACCTCTTTCCCCTCCGCGGCCATCCAGGCTTCTTTTTCCGCGATAAGAAACGCATGGCGCAACGCCGCTGCCTGACGCTCTGGTGGGGCGTCGCTGGCGATGTCGAGGACAATAT
>CAMLJR010000119.1 GCA_946480345.1 uncultured Spongiibacteraceae bacterium | reverse complement strand
TGCGGCGCCGAAATCATTGCATCGTGGCCGGTGGCAATTTCAAGCTGGTGCCATTCGGGAACCGAGCGCGCAAATTCCCGCGCCGTTTTGGTATGGCGGAACTCGGGATCGGTGCAGGTGATGTAGGTGACGGGCAAACCGGCGCCGAGCGGATGGCGCAAGCGCAAAGGGGTAAAAAACGTTTCGACCGGCTGCGGCGTCAGGTTGTGTTCGAGCCAGGCGATTTGGGCCGCTTCTGTAATACCGAAAAAATCGACTGGCGGTACGGGTATCGCACCGTTGCCGCCATTTTTCACGCGCAGACGCTGGTAATAATCGAGCACTTCAACCGGCGCTACATCCGTCACCGCCGTGCCGCTTTGAACGATATGTCCGTCCAGCATGACCAGATGGCGAATATTTTCCGCGGTGCGATCGGCAATTCCGCACGCGACCGCCGCCCCCAGACTGTGTCCCACCAAAATGACATCGCGCAGCGATTCGGTTGCGATCAGTTGCACGACCTCATCAATATGCGTGTCGAGTGTGGGCTGTTGCGCCAGCAGTTCCGCGCGCTCGGCGAGCCCGCTCAGCGTTGGCGTAACCACACGGTGTCCATTGGCGCGTAATGCTTGCGCGACATCGCGCCAGCACCAGCCGCCGTGAAACGCACCATGCACCAGCACATACGTTTTGCTTTTCATCGTCGTCGCCGTTATTGCGCAGGTTCAAAATGATCGCCGTGACCGACGCGATTGTCGAGCAATGCCTGCGTCGCAGTCTGAATGTACGCGTTCATCAGCGTTTTCATCTTCTTCATTTGCGGGGCGTCTTCGATAGGTTTGGCCACCAGATGCGGCATCGTTTCGTAGCGATACAACCGCGGAGTGGCTTCTGGCGGCTGCACCAGAATCGTATCGCCCTCGATAAAGGCGGTGGTGAAATCGGTGCCGGACGGTTTGATGAAAGCACGGCCCGTATCGCCCTCCGGCAGCGCGAGTAAATTGCGCCCCCAGCAGTGATGCTCGAAATCGCCGCCGAGCAACCCCATGATCGTCGGCACCACATCGACCTGCGAACCGACCACGGTGCGCCGCGTACCGTAACGTTGCTGAATATCCTTCCCGAGTATCAGCAGCGGCACATGAAAACGCCACAGGTCGATGTCGGTCACTTGCTCGCCGCCGCCAAAACCGTGGTCGCCGAGAAATACGAATAGCGTATTGTCGAAACCGCCGTGTTGCTTGATCTTGTCGAAGAAAGCGCCGAGCGCGTAATCGTTGTAACGCATCGCGGTCAGATGCTCGTCGCGCACGCCATCGATTTCAACCGGCGCCATCGGCAGCTTGGGCGGCAGTGCGTAGGGTGCGTGATTCGATAACGTTTGCAGCACGACGAAATACGGTTTTTCCGATTGCTGCAATTTGGCGATTTCCTCGTAACCGCGCTCGAACATATCTTCGTCCGACACGCCCCAGGTGCGATCGGAAAAACGCGGATTCACGAAATCGTGTCGGCCGATAAAGCGCTGCATTTTCTGCGCGCGGAAAAAGCCAGCCTGGTTGTCCCACGCAAAATCGCCGTTGTAGACATACAGCGTTTGATAATCGCGCGCCGCGAGCACTTTGGTAATGCCGGAAAAATTATTCGCGCCCTGCGGCTGCTTCATCAGATATTCGTAACGCGGCAGATTGGGAAAACACGCCATCGTCGCGAACATCCCCTGATGCGTGTGCGTGCCCTGCGAGAAAAAATGATCGAACAGTAAACCCTGCTGCGCGAGTTCGTCGAAGCGTGGTGTGATCTGCAACGGATTGCCGAAGGTGCCGGTGCGCTGCGCACTGAAACTTTCATCGATGATGAGAACGACGTTTTTGTACGGCGACGGCTCATCGGTGGCGGGGGCACTGTAGTGGCGCAGCATCGGCCGCTCGTTCGGTTCCAGCAATCGCTCCTGCGGTAAGACCCACTGTTGCTGTACCAGCGTGCGTGCCTCATTGATCGGCATTTGCTTGAGCCAGGGATTGTCGTCGCTGCGCTTCAGCTCCTGTCGCGCGGCCTTGGTCAGCGTGAACGCGCCATTCAGCGCCAAATGGTTGGTGAATAAATGATGCGTGCGATAGGCATCGGCCCAGCGCAGCGGCGGACCGGAACGGAACGTGCCGCGCGCGGCCGCAGCAGTCGTCAATATCAGCAATAGCGCGACCACCAGGCGGCGGCGGTAAGTGATCGTGTACAACCCTTGCGGAATGCGCGTGGCGCGGTCGATTCGACGAATCGCGAATATCGCGAGGCCGGTCAGCGCGCCGCATAGTGCGAAATAGCGGATAACCGGAAATCCGTACCACAGCATGCTGACGACAGTTTGCGGATCTTCTTTTATGTATTGGAATACGAGGCTGTTCAACCGCGCGTGAAATTCGCGATAGAAATCGAGTTCGAGCACCGCCAGAAAGCTATAGAGGAACGCCGCGAAGCCGAGCCAGAGATTACACGCACCGCGCCAAGCCAACCCCGACGGCAGCAAGGTCGCAAACACCAGCGGCACCAGCGCATAGCACGTCATGATCAGATCGAAGCGAAAGCCCATGCCAAACGCGGTGGCGATATCGCGCCATGGAATGTCGGCAACCAATTCGACATTGCGCCACAGCAACAGGCCGCGCGCGATGGCGAACAACACGAGAAAAACAGCGGCGCAGCCGAAAATATAAGTCAGGTCGGCGGCAATGGTGTGGCGCGACGACGAAGTACGCTCGTTAAACATCAATGGGTTGGGCATGAGGCTACCTGTTCGACTGTTTTTTGTTGGCGCGGGCGGCGGCCACGCTATCACAATGGCTATCACAACGGATTAGCTTGAGCTGCCTTTGAGCAAGCATCGATCACAATTGTTCAATGCGTTTGCTTGTCGCACCGCCTGTTCTTCGTTCTAATTCGGGCTCGGCCAACAGCAATGGAAACAGCAATGAAAATTTATTCGTGGAACGTTAACGGCATCCGCGCGGTTCTCAAAAAGAATGCGTTCATGCCCTTCATCGAAACGCATCGGCCCGACATTTTATGTTTGCAGGAAACGAAAGCCGAGCGCGGGCAGGTCGAAATCGATTTGCCCGACTACCGCGAATACTGGAATTCCGCCGTCAAGAAAGGCTATTCGGGCACTGCAATTTTTTCCCGCCGCGAACCGATCGATGTGCGGTTCGGCTTTCCCGACGACATCGCAGCGCGTTATCAATTGACCGATAGCGCGGCGCGCGACAGCGCCAGCGAAGGGCGCGTGATTTGCGCCGAATACGAAAAATTTTACGTCGTCACCGTCTACACGCCCAATGCAAAAGACGATTTAAGCCGGCTCGATCTGCGGCATCAGCATTGGGATCCGGCATTTCTCGAATATTGCGTATGGTTGCAGCAAAAGAAGCCGGTGATTTTTTGCGGCGATCTTAACGTTGCGCACACCGAACTCGATCTCGCCAATCCGAAACCGAATCGCGGCAAAAAAGGTTTCACGCTGGAAGAGCGCGCCGGTTTTCAACAATTCGTCGATGCCGGCTTTATCGACACGCTGCGCTTGTTCAAGCAGGGCAATGGGTATTACACGTGGTGGAGTCATTATGCGAATTCACGCGAGCGCAATGTCGGGTGGAGAATCGATTACGTGCTGGCATCGCCGCAATTGCGAGCGCATATTCAGAACGCAGAAATTCATCCGGAGATCACCGGCAGCGATCACTGCCCGGTGAGCATTACGTTGGATATCGAGTAACTCAGGCTGTATTTCAAATACCACGCTGTATTTCAACTACTAAGGAGTCCGCATGACCGCAACCTCGGCAATGAAATTGCGCGGCGTCAATTTAGGCAGTTGGCTGGTGCTCGAAAAATGGATGGTGCCGAGCATGTTCGAAGGCATGCAGGCGACCGATGAGACAACCTGGTGCGCCGAACTCGGTGATGCCGCCGCCGATAAACTTCGCGCGCACTGGGACACCTTTATCACGCGTCACGATTTCGCCTGGCTGGCCGGCATCGGCATCAATGCGGTTCGTATTCCGATCGGCCACTGGATTTTCGGCGGCGATTATCCCTACCACCGCAGTTATGGCGCGAACAAACATCCCTTTGTCAGCGGCGGGATCGACGTGCTCGATCGGGCGATGACATGGGCGCAGGAATTCAACCTGCGCGTGGTGCTCGATCTGCACGCGGCCCCCGGTTGCCAGAATGGTTTCGACAACGGCGGGATCAAGGATGTGTGCGAGTGGCATACGCAGCCGGAATATTTCGAACATTCGCTCACGGTGCTTGAACGGCTGGCCGAGCGCTATCACTCGCATCCCAGCCTGCACGCGATCGAGGTGCTGAACGAGCCGCGTTGGGACGTACCCACCGATTATCTGAAAACGTATTACCGGGCCGCGTATCGCCGCATTCGCCAGCACTGCCGCGCCGAAAATACCGCGGTGGTTTTTCACGATGGCTTTCGTTCGTTTCGCGAGTTCACCGAATTTCTGCACGATCCGGAATTCGACAATATCGCGTTCGATATCCATCGCTATCAGTGTTTTGACCGCAGCGATATCGACATGGACATCCACGGCCATATGCAGAAAGCCGCGATCGAATGGAAAAACGAAGCCAATGCGATCATCGATGAACTCGCCATTCCGACGTACTGCGGCGAATGGAGCCTCGGCCTCGATTTGAAAGTGGTGTCGTTATGGGCGCAGGGTCCGTTCAATCATGCACTGGAACGCATGGACCTGTTTCAGGAAAACACCGCTTATCGCGGTTACGCGGCCGCGCAATTGCTGACCTTCGAAAAATATCGCGGCTGGTTTTTCTGGAATTACAAAACTGAGACAACGCCGGCATGGTGCTTTCGCGAATGCGTGGAGCGCGGCTGGTTTCCGAATCGGTTCGATGGATAAACACTGTGAACGCTATCGCGAAGCGCGAGAGCGTTCAGGCAGCGTTCACTCCTCGGCTCTATAATTCGAACCGTAACTTTTCCGAGGAACGTCCATGAAAGCATTACGAATTGCATTAATCGCCACGCTACCCGTGTTGTCCATGACCGCTGTTGCCGGCGATCTGACGACCGATGCCGCCATCGGCGGGGCGTTGGGGGGAGCGGTCGGTGGCGCGCTGGGTGCCGAAGTGGGTGGCCGTGATGGTGCCATTCTTGGCGCAGGTGTCGGCGCGGCAGCGGGAACCGCGATTAATACGAAAGACCACGAGGAAACGCGTCATCGCGACTACGACGGTCGCGATTCGCGGCGCTACTACGAGGAAGAGCCTCGTCGCCGCAGCGGCCATTTCTGCCCTCCCGGTCAAGCCAAAAAAGGCAATTGCTGATCGCCGCCGCCACTATCAATAAAAGAAGCACCCCCAATAAAAAAGGCTCCCGAAGGAGCCTTTTTTATTGGTTCGAGTTTTTGTCTTATGGACCGACCTTGATCGGAGCCACTGGCGACAGCTCACTTTTCAAGCCCGCCGTATCGATCGCGGCCATCGCGACGTAGTAATTGCCCGCGCTCAGGTTCGACAACGTGTAATTGAGCGCTGTGTTGCCGGAAACCGAAATAGTGCGGCTCACGGCCGGATCGTCGGTGGTGTAATAAATTTCGTAGCCGGCCAGATCCGATAACGACAGCGGCGTACCGTCGGCGCGTGTGCTTGGCGCGGTCCAGCTCAGTTGCGCGGAGTACGTAGTCGGCGCGGTAACCACCGGCGCGACGACTTTGCACCACCATTTGCGGTTGTATCGCAGCGCTGCGGTGCCATCGGAGCAAGTCGAGGTACTCGATAACGTGTAGGTGGAACCCTGATACGTCAGCGTGCTGCTGGTCGATTTTCTGGTTGCGGCAAAAGAAGTCGAACAAACGGTACTGATAATTAAAGCGACGGCAAAGAGAGCGGATTTACGCACGATCTAGCACCCTGGTAATGCACAATCCGTTGGCTGCTAAGTAAGAGGAGTCGATCGAACTCTAGAACACGAATGACTAATTGCAGCGTCCCGTTATAAGAATTGTGATGCGCCCGACGTTTGTCGATTTGAATACCGCACAGGTCGCGTCGAAATCGAAAAGCGGCGTAATGCGCGCGATGAGCAGGGCTAAAGCGGACGTTTTTCCTCGCGCAGCCTATTCAGTACCAACTTGCGGGTGTGCAATCCCTCAAGCCTGGAATGAAAGCTGACGGTAAGCAGTGCGGCATTGGGCAATTCGCGGTGTAGCGTTTCGTACAGGCTGAGTTCGTCGCTCTTATCTAAGGCATCGCTCGCTTCTTGGATAAATAACCACTGCGGTTGTTGCAGGAAGGCGCGGGCAAAAGCGAGCCGTTGCTGCACGCGAAGCGGCAAAATGCGATCCCAGGTATCCGTTTCATCGAGCCGCTTGGCGAGCCACGCCACACCGGCGCATTCGAGCGCGTAATGCATCGCGTTGTGCGTGAACGAATCGGCAGCCGCCGGATAACTCAATACCGCGCGCAGAGGACCTTCGGGCAGAAACGGCCGCTGCGGCATGAACATCACATCCTGGCCGTGCGGCAGACGCACCTCGCCCGAACCCCATGGCCACAACCCGGCCATCACTTTGAACAAGCTCACCGTCACCAAGGGATCGCCGGCAATCAGCAGACGTTCGCCGCGTTGCAATTCAAACGTGACGTTCTCGATCAGCACTTGCCCGTCGGGATTGGCGATGGTCAGGCCATCCACCTTCAACAGCGCCGACTTGCCTTCATCGATACGCACCCGCCCCTTAATGTGCTGACGCGACGGCGTTTCGAGTTGCAGCAGATCGGCGTGCAACGACAGCACGCGATCGGCGGAAGCGCGGCAGCGCGCCATTTCGCCCAGATTATCGATCGGCCACGACAGCGCGGATGTCAATTTTTGAAACGCCTGCGCCGCCTGCATCAGCACGCCGAGCGTCATCGCACCGGCAATGTATTGCGGCGCTGCCACCAAGACGGGGAATACCGGCAGCAATGCGCCGTACCCGGATGAGAACGACACGATCCACAAATACGCGAAGGTTTGCCGATCCCATCCCCACTCGACATCGCGAAATTGTTTCGCGGCGTGAACGCGCTCGCTGCGTTCACCATGCATCAACGCTATCGATTCAGAGTTCTCGCGGGCGCGCGCAAGCCCGAAGCGGAAATTCATCTCCGCCGTTTGCAGCCGATTCGTCCACGTAATCAACGGACGGCCCAATGACCAGCCGAGCACAGTGCCGATGCCGGCATACGCAAACGCGAGCAGCACCATGTAACCCGACACGACAAACGGTGTGCCCGGCACATTGGCCGCGCCGGATACCGACCACAGAATATCGATGAAGCTGACCAGGATCAGCAGCGAATACACCAGCGTGTGGCCGAGCGAGAGCGCCGTTTCAGTCGCGATATGAATATCTTCGGCGATGCGCCCATCGGGGTTGTCGTGTTCGCCGGCGGTGAGTGTGAGCTGATAATGGCGTCCGCTGGCCATCCATTGTCCGATCAAACGCTCGCTTAACCATTTGCGCCAACCGAGCTGCAAGCGACGCTTTACCTGCAAATGCACGGCGGTCACCAGCATCGTCAGCACGAAAATGACGATGAACGTACCGATCTGTAATACGAAGGCGGTGAGCGCCCGGTTTTCCAGCGCATCGAACAACGCGCGATTCCAATAGTTGGTCCACACCGCCAGCCCGACTTGCATCAGCGTCAATAAAAACAACGCCAGCGTATAACCGCGCACGCGCCATTTATCGTCGGAATTCCAATACGGACCCGCCAACCGAATGATCTGTTTCAGGAAGTGCGGGCGCAACGGCGGCGGTGCCTGCACATCGGCAGAGGGCGAGGACAGATCGTTCATTGTTACCTTCGCAGGGGGTAGGGTCGACAGCTATTGCGGCGTGCAATGCTATGCGCTGTCTTGAAATATAACGCATCGCCGCTGATATGATGGCGCGATCAGTCATTCGCGGGAGTTGCATCATGTTCGGAAGTCCCTGGCCATTTCTGCTGCACTGGGCAATCACATCGCTATCGCTGTGGGTCGCCAGTTACGTGTTCAGCGGCCTCAAATTCGCCAATGTCTCCGCACTGATCATTTCCGCGCTATTACTCGGATTCGCCAATGCCATCGTGCGTCCGCTGTTAATTATTCTGACGCTGCCGCTCACCGTTGTGACGCTCGGATTTTTCCTGCTCGTGATCAATGCATTGATGATCATGCTGGTGTCGGCGCTGGTTAGCGGCTTTTCGGTATCCGGATTCTGGACGGCGTTTTTCGCAAGTATTTTTATCGCGGTGCTCAGCTTCCTGATCAACTGGTTTTTATTCAGCGGTCCCTCGGCGCGCCCGCCCAGCGGTGGCGGGTGGGTATAACGCCGGATCCGGTTCAATACCAATAATCGATAACAACAGGGATACATCGATGAAACTAAAAGCGCTGATTTCCACGATCGGATTAATCGCCGTGGCTTCTTTGGTCGGTTGCGGAAAAAAATCGCCGCCGATCACCGATTGCCGCAGTGTCGATGGCTTGCAGCCGATTTGTCAGTTCCGCAATCCGGAAGATTTCGAATTATTGCCGGACGGCAAAACGCTGCTGATTTCGCAGATGGGTAATTTCATCGAGAAGAAACCCGGCGATCTCGCGCTATTCAATATCGATACCGCGCAGAAAACCGTGTTGTTTCCGAATCCGAATACCACGCGCAGCGACGAATCGTGGGGCGATGCGCAATGCGCCGGTATGCCTGGCGCTGAATTCGCACCGCACGGTATTTCATTGAAACAGCGGCGCGACGGACGCTGGCAGCTCGCCGTAATCAACCACGGTCAGCGCGAAAGCGTCGAGATGTTTGAAGTCATCGATAACGAAGGCCATTACGCACTGGCGTGGCACGGCTGCGCGGCGCTGCCGGCAAATATCGGCGCTAACGATCTCGCGCTGTTACCCGATGGCGGTTTTGTCGCGAGCAAGATGTTCGATCCCACGAAAACCGAGATCAACGGTATGGGCATCGATATGTATAAAGGTTTGCTCGGCATGGATACCGGTTACGTTTTCGAGTGGACGCCGAACAATCCGTTGCGCGTACTCGCGGGCAGCCACACCGCATTGCCGAACGGCGTCGAAGTCAGCGCGGATGGCAATACAGTATTTGCAGCGAGTTCAGGCGGCAAAGCGCTGCTCAAACTCGAACGCGCCTCAGGCAAACTGTTAGGCTCGGTGCGAGTGTCGCAACCGGACAATCTGAGTTGGGATAAGAACGGCAACTTGCTGGTAGCGGGTTATGTCGGCGGCATGGCCGATCAGATGGAGTGCTCTAAGACCCCGGGTGGCAATTGCAGTGGTGAAATTGCCATTTACCAAATCGATCCAAACACGCTCGAAAGCCGCATCGCACTTCAGCACGCCGGTCCGCCGATCGGCACCACCAGCATTGCGCGTCAGGTCGGCGAGCATTTGTATATCGGTTCGTTCACCGGCGATCGCATTGTCGTAGCGCCGTACACAAATTCCTCGGTACCCGAAGCCTCGGAACCCGGGCGAAATAATTAAAGAAAACGTTCGAGCGTCTGCGCCAGCGTCGCGAGAATAATCGGCTTGCTTAAATGGCCATCCATACCGGCGTCGATACTGCGCTGCTGATATTCCGGCAGCGCATGCGCGGTTAGCGCAATGATCGGCACG
>CAMLJR010000118.1 GCA_946480345.1 uncultured Spongiibacteraceae bacterium | reverse complement strand
TTGCGCGAAACAGCTGCGGCGGCCCTCCGCCGTTTGACGATGCATGAGGCGCATCAAGTTTCAATAATTCGCAGGTCGACGCATCCGGCGTATACGCTTCTTTGCACTCGTTACACAGTAAACGCACCAGACGTTGCGCCATTACTGCGAGCAAACTCGACGACAGCAGAAACGGCTCGATGCCCATGTCCTGCAAACGCGTGATCGCGCCGATCGCAGTATTCGTGTGCAGCGTCGACAACACCAAATGACCAGTGAGACTCGCCTGCACCGCAATCTGCGCGGTTTCGCCGTCGCGAATTTCGCCGACCATCACCACATCCGGGTCCTGCCGCAGAATCGCGCGCAGCCCACGCGCAAATGTCATGTCGACTTTTGGATTGACCTGCGTTTGGCCGACGCCCGGCAATAAATATTCGATCGGATCTTCGATGGTCAAAATGTTGCGCGATGCATCGTTAATAAACGTAAGTCCTGCATACAGCGTCGTCGTTTTACCGGACCCGGTCGGGCCGGTGACAAGCACGATACCGTGCGCTGTGTGCAGTGCGCGGCGATAACCGCGCAACACCTGCTCGTTCATGTGTAATTGTTCAAGCTGCAACTGGCCGGCTTGTTTGTCGAGCAGACGCAATACCACGCGCTCGCCATGCGCGGAGGGAATCGTCGATACGCGAATATCCACCGCATGACCGGCGAGACGGATCGAAATACGGCCGTCCTGCGGCACGCGTTTTTCGGCAATATCGAGTTTCGCCATCACCTTTAACCGCGATACCAACAGCGGCGCGAGCATGCGTTTTGGCGACAGCACTTCGGTGAGCACACCGTCGACGCGGTAGCGCACAGTCAATTTGTCTTCAAAGGTTTCGACGTGAATATCCGAAGCCTTTTCGCGTACCGCCTGCGACAGAATTGCGTTGATCAAACGGATCACCGGTGCATCGTCTTCGGCGTCCATCAGATCGGAAGTTTCCGGAATTTCATCGGCGAGCCGCGACAGGTCGATATCCGAACCCATGTCTTCGGCTGCTTGCGCGGCTTCGTTGTTGTCTTTCTGAAATGCGCGCGTCAAATACTGCTGAAACTGTTCGGTACTCAACGCCTGCCATTGCAATGGCACATCGAGCACACGGCGCAATTCGAACATCACATCGGGTTTCAAACCGGGGCGATACCAAACGCGGAGCGGTTCCGCGTCGAGTTCGAGCAATACGCCGTGGTGCTGTGCGAATGCGAACGGCAATTGACGGCGCGCAGGTCTACGGGCACCGGCAGACTCCGCGACCGCAGGCTCTGCAGGAAGCATTTCGTTCACTGCGCGGCCTCGGCGGGCGTTGCATTATTTTGCACTTCCGCAGGAGCCGGAACCGTAGCGGGCGCTGCAGTCTCAGGCGGCAACTGACTGACATTCATCAAATCGCGCTGATGTTTTAACTGCTGCATTTCCTCCAGTTTTTTTAATTGCTCTTCCCATTCGGGTAGCAGCGGCAAATCGCGTCTATCGAGGAAATCGGAACCGCGATTACGCACGGTCAGCTGTTCATCGCGAATGTAGCGATATTTTTCGCCGGTGGCGCCAGTGAGCGCCCGGCCTTCGCGAATGATGACGGGCCGCAGGAATACCATCAGATTAGTTTTCATTTTGGTTGACGAATTGCTGCGGAATAAACGGCCCATTACTGGAATATCGCCGAGCAGCGGCACCTTCTGCGCGGTTTCCTGCACGTCATCTTTGATTAAACCGCCGAGCACGATGATCTGACCGTTATCGGCCAACACCTTGCTTTCAATTTTGCGCTCGTTGGTGATTACGTCGGCAGCATCGACACTGCTTGCTGCGCCAGTGAGGCTCGACACTTCCTGGAAAATTTCGAGCACCAGCGAATCGCCATCGTTGATATGCGGCGTGACTTTTAATGTCAGGCCGACATTTTCCCGCTGAATGGTTTCGAAGGGACTGCTCACCGATGAGGCGTTACCCGTGCTGGTGTAAGAGCCCGTGCGAAACGGCACTTCCTGACCGACGACAATCGATGCCTCTTCGTTATCGAGCGTCAGCAGCGACGGCGTCGACAGAATATTCGCATCGGAATTTTGCTGGAGGGCGTTCAACACTGCGTTGAAGCTCAAGTTATCGGTAACTCGACCAATGCCCAATACCTGCCCTTTGTTCTTGCTCAGTACATCGCCGAGCGCAAGACGCGGATCGACCGTGGTGGTGCTGCCCGTTCCCGTCGTCGGCAATACGCCGAATGCTGCGGCAGCGGTACGGCCCAATAAGCCATCGCCCATCGACGAGCTGCCATAGGCGCCCGACGAGTTTGAAAACATCCATTGAATGCCGAGGTCGCGCTCCTTGGTGCCATTCATCTCGACGATGATCGCTTCGACCAGCACCTGCGCACGACGAATATCGAGTCGCTCGATTACCGATTGCAGCGACGCCATCACGTCGGCGTCGGCGGTAATGATTAATGAATTGGTACCTTCATCGGCTTCGATCGACGCTTTGGTTTTACCACCACTCGCTTGCGCTGCTTGACCGGGCTGCATTTGCGAAACGTTCTGCATCACTTTATTCAGCACGTTCGCGAGATCTTTTGCCTTGGCGTACTGCAAGTAATGCACTTTGACATTGCCGCTTTGCGCGAGCGGGCCATCGAGATGCGCGACGAGCACACGCACGCGCTGACGCTGCATATCATCGCCGCCAACCAGAAGACTGTTGGTGCGTTTGTCGGCTACGAGCACCACGCTTTTTCCGGCCACCTCACCCTGACCTTTGCTCGCATCGGCCTTATCCAGTTGTTCGAGCATGCGCACGACTTCTTCCGCCGACGCGTGTTGCAGACGGATGATTTCGGTTTCGCCGACAGCGGCTTTATCGATGCGCTCGATCACCGCGCGAATGCTCGCGATATTCGAAGCCATATCGGAAATGATGATCGCATTGCTCGGCCCATACGCCGCCATGTGCGCCTGTTGCGGCGCCAGCGGACGCAATACCGGGATCAGCGTCGCCGCAGAAATATTGCGCAGCTGAATGACCTCGGTGACGATTTCGCTGTTATCGCGCTGATTGTTTCCGGACACGACCGGCGCACCGGACGAGCGCGCATCGCGCGACGGCAGAATCCGAATCACGCCGTTCGATTCAAGCGCGGTAAAACCGTTGACGTCGAGAATCGATAAAAACAGATCGTACAGTTGCTGCTGCGTCAGCGGCTGCGACGAAATAACCTGCACGCGACCTTTCGCTTTTGGATCGACGATGATGGTCTTGCCAGTGGCCTGACCGACAAAGCGCACCACTTCCTCAAGCTCGGTGTCCTTGAAATTAACGGTCCAGGTTTGCTCGGCCCAAAGCGGCGCAACAGATAACAACATGACAAGCGCAAGGAGCGGCTGGCGAATCATCCGCATCGGTGTTTTCACTTCATTTCCTTTAAATAAAAATTTTAATAATCGAATAAATAATCGTTTTTATTGGACGCTTTGAGCGTGCGTGCAGCACTCAAATAAAGGTCAATCAACAGGGCCTCCATCGTCGGACGCCTCCTGATCGAGCGAAACATGCAGTTGCGTGCTTTCACCGCCGCGCTGCACGGTAATCGATGCCTCGCGCGCGCTGCGCAGCACGTTGTACAACTCAAGCGCGCTCTGCGGATTCTGTAGCGAAATACCGTTGACGCTGGTGATGACATCGCCGGGCTTCAAGCCGAATTTGGCAAATTGCGCCGGATCGCGACCGGGGTTCACGCGATAACCGGCGAGCTTGCCGTTGTCCATTGCCGGCGCCACCTGAATCACATCGGCCAATCCGGTCGGGTTCTGATAGAGCTGCTGACGGTAGCCAACCGCCGCGTTGGTCACCTGCGCATCGTCGCGCAAATCGACATCGCTCGAAGGCGTCGACGTAACGGGCGCCGATGATGACGATTGATTGCTGGCGTTGGGGTCGTACAGCCACAGCGTTTCATGGCGGCCGTTGTTGTCGATGATGGCGCGATCGACGAGCACCTTGCTCAACACCACGCGGCCGCCGCCGGGAAGCTGTTCGCCAATCGCGAATTGCTGTTGTTTGCCATCGGCTTGAATAAAAGCGCGCGCCTGGGTGGGCTCGCTGGATGCGATGATGCCGAGCAATTGCAGATTAAGCGTGGTTTCCTGCGCCTGCTCTTCGACGACGGCAACCCGCGGTTGCGCGCCGACTTCGCCAAACAGATGCCATCCCACCATTTTTTCCACGTCGACTACAGGCGTTGGCGATGGCGCGTTAACCACCGCAACATCGACCGGAACAGCGTTAGTGCTCGCAGAAGCTAACGGCAGCATCAACCAAATCAATCGCGCCAGATTGGCGATGATCCATGCGGCGAGCATTGCGATGAGAATATTGCGCCAACGCTCGACACCCAGCGCGGCGGCGCGCTGCCACAACGGTGCGAGCCACCGCAGCCACTGCTGCTGCAGACGCAACCAATTGGCATTGATGGCAGGCGATGGCAATGTGATCCCTCTTTCATTGTTATGAGCTGCAGCATTATAGGTAGCGGTTTCCGCAATAGGAAATTGACGCTGCGCCACTGCGCACCAGCTCACGCGGCGCCCGAGTCGAGCGAAAAACCTTGTCGTTGGCACTGCGGTACCCGGGATGCGCTTTCGGAGGTCCTGCACTGTATTTCCAATGTGTTAAAAACCGATGACATGGCCGCCCCTCCCTAGCCTCCCATCCTCGTTTCGTAATCGTTTGAATGGACGATGTTGCTCGTGCCGGTCGCGCCTAAGTTGGCGTGACCTCATACAGGCGGGATAAATAACATGAATACGAACCGTTTTCCGGAAGGGGTCGCGCTCGTCATCGGTGGCAGCGGCGGCATGGGCGCGGACATTTGCGCAACGCTGGCGCTAGCCGGTAGCGATATCGCATTGACCTATCGCGGCAATCGCGAACGGGCCGAACAGACCGCCGACAAAATCCGCCAATCGGGCCGAAGCGTCTCGATTCATCAACTCGATATCAGCGATGAACCTACCGTCGCGGCAGCCGTTCAGGAAATCACGAAGACCAAGCGCATCCACACCGTTGTGCTGGCGAATGGCTCGGATATCAAGCAACCGCTGATTCGGGATTTAACGCCGCAGGATTGGCGCAAAGTGATCGACGCCGACGTCAACGGATTCTTCAACGTGCTGCATTACACGTTGCCGGCGTTAAAAGCGGGCGGCGGTGGATCGTATGTACATCTGAGCTCGGCAGGTCTCGAACGCTGGCCCGATGGCGATGTGCTGTCGGTATCGCCGAAAGCATGCATCGAATCGCTGCTGCAGGGCGTCGCGAAGGAAGAAGGCAAACACGGCATTCGCGCCAACTCGATCGCCGTCGGCGTTATCGAAACCGGCATTTTTTTGCGGCTGTGGGCGGAAGGCGTGTTCGATGAAAAATGGAAAAGCGCCGTGCTGAAAAACCTGTGTCTGAAGAATTTCGGCAAACCGGAAGACATTTCCGACGCGGTGCTTTATCTGGCTACCGCGAAATATGTCACTGGTCAGATGATTTCCGTATCCGGCGGCTACGGCGTTTAAATCGCCGCCCGCCTTTTAAGTTGATGACGGTTAAATCGACAACGGCTTAATCGATCGCCGAAGGAAACTGCCGAATCCCGAGGCTATCGATCTCGCCCAAATAGATGCCGAATTTGCCGGCACGCAATTCCTGATAGTAACGGCGCGTCTGCTCCTCAACCTCGGGATACGCGAACTGCCCCCACGGCATTTCGTCTTCGGCCATCAAGGCAACTTCCAGCGCTTCTTCTCCAACCCCGTGAAAAGCGCTGTTCATCTCGCCGCGAAATACGATGTGGATTTCATTCATATGCGTCAGCGCGCCGACGATATAAAGCGACAGCTTTTCCTGCGGAATATCGACCAGCGTTTCCTCGCGCAATTCGCGGGCGGCGGCGGCGCGCGGCGTTTCACCTTCCTCCATAAAACCCATCGGCGCCCCCCATAACCCGGCACGCGGCTGGTTGGCGCGGCGCATCCATAATGCTTTTCCTTGCCACGAGACCATACAGGACACCAGTACGGCCGGGTTGCGGTAATGGATATAGCCGCAGGCGGGGCAACACATGCGCTCGCGTGAGTCACCTACCGGAATCTGAGGCCGCAACGCTGTGCCGCATTGAATACAGAAATTGATTTTGGTCATGCTGATCTCGTTTCGTAGCCGCGGCAGTGTAACCGATCGACCCGCAGGGTTAGAAACCACTCGTTCGATCTGCCGGCCAAGCAGATTATTTTATAGGCCATTCGTCTTATAAAATGGATTAACGCTCTCAGACGTGATTCAATTTGTGCCTTGATAGATTTGTCAGCGAGCGGAGATTCACGATGGACGATAAAACACCCGAACAAGCGATTATTGACGGCAGCGCCTGGGCTGAGTTTTGCGATGCGCTGAAAGCGGCCGGCAATGTGATCATGCGCCCGGAAGCACCAGCGGATGCATTTACGCGTGCCGAGGGTTTCCGCTACCTCACGCGGTTGCTTCGCGCCGGCCTGGAAAATGCCATCGAATTCAACGATCCACGGTTTCCCGAGTTTTTCCAGCTGGCGAATGAAACGATCAAGATTGGCAACGACAATCCGGACAATTACTACCAAAACGTCAATGTCAGCGGAAAATACGATTACCGCATTTGGGGCACGCGCGGCACCGTCAACTATCTGAGCCTCGGCACCAAAGGCGGCGGTTACGACAAGGGCGGAACCATGGAAGCGACCGGCCAGATCAACGGCTCCGATATGCAAATCAACCCCGACGGCACTTTCGAAATTTTGGTGAGCGCAACGCCCAAGCCCGGTAACTGGCTGCCGATGCAGCCGCATACGAATTCGATCGTGGTGCGTCAGACCTTCAACGATCGCACGCGAGAAACACCGGCCAAATTGCATATCGAATGCCTTAATGCCGAAGGCGATAACTATCTCGACCCTGCGCAATTCGCGCAGCAATTGCAAAAATCCGTGCGCTTCGTGCGCGGCACTTCGAATCTGTTCGTCGACTGGATGGAAATTTACCGGGCGCATATCAACAAGCTGCCGTCCGACGATCAGGAGCGCTGCGTCGCGGCAGGCGGCGATCCATGTATTCATTATTTGCAAAGCTTCTGGAAGCTCGCACCCGACGAGGCCCTGCTGATTCACGCGCGCACGATTCCGAATTGCCGCACGTGGAATTTCGAATTATCGAATTACTGGATGGAATCGCTGGATTATCGCTACTACAAAATTCACGTGAATAAACACACCGCTGTTTACGAAAAGGATGGCTCGGTGAAAATCGTCGTAGCCCATCAGAATCCGGGACCGAAATATCCGAACTGGTTGACCACCACCGGACACGATCAGGGCGGTATGCTGTTTCGCTGGGTGGAAGCCGATTCACACCCACCGGTGGATACCGAAGTCATTAAATTTGCCGATCTTTGATCGCTGCAAATATTTACTCCCGATAAATAAAAAGGGCCGCGAAGGCCCTTTTTATTTTGTTTATTTATGCCGCGAAAAATTTTTATTGCAGCATCGCTCTTTATTGCAACACTAAAAATAGCGCAGTGCTGCCGCGCACGACCTGTAGCAGCAATTGTTTCGAGGAAGCGTTGGCGGCCTTCCTGAATTCTTCGAGCGAATGAATTTGTGCGCGGTTGACCGACACGATCACGTCCCCCACTTGCAGGCCGGATGACTGCGCAGCAGAACCTGGCTCGATGCCGACGACTCTGATGCCTTTGCCATCGTCGCGCGATTCGAGTTTTGCGCCTCTGAGAAATGGATGCACATCTGCTGCACCGGCAGTTTCCGCGCTCGGCGCGGCGATTTTCACATCGACCGCTTTACTGCTGCCATCGCGCAGCACGGTCAACTTCACGCTGTCGCCAATGCGGCGCGAACCGATTTCGTTGCGTAATTCGGCCGCACTTTCGATGGCATCGCCATCGACGCTGACCACGATATCGCCGGCCTGCAAACCGGCTTTCGCGGCAGCGGAGCCCGGTTGCACCTGCGAAATCACAACGCCGCGCTGGCTTTCGCTGATGTTGAACGCTTCCGCCAGATCGGGCGTCAAGTCTTGAATCACCACGCCGAGCTGGCCGCGTTTGACGGCGCCGAATTTCAGAATCTGATCGGCGCTGTTTTTCGCCATTTTCACCGGAATCGCAAAACCAATACCGATATTGCCGCCGCCCGGCGCAATGATCGCAGTGTTGATACCGATCAGCTCGCCATTCAGATTGACCAGCGCGCCGCCTGAATTACCGGGGTTGATCGATGCATCGGTCTGGATGAAATTTTCATAACCTTCAATGCCAAGCCCTTTTCGTCCCAGCGCGCTGACCACACCGGTAGTCACGGTCTGACCCAGCCCAAACGGATTACCGATAGCGACGACAAAATCACCCACTTCGGCGATTTCGGAGTTGCCAAGTTTCAACGCGGTGAGCCGGTTCGGTTCGATCTTCAGCACGGCAATATCGACGTCGGGGTCGGAGCCGACCAGTTTTGCTTTCAACGTGCGGCCATCCTGTAAGCCGACGCTGATCTCCTTCGCCCCGGCGATGACATGATGGTTGGTTAATACGGTGCCATTGGCGGCATCGATAATGACTCCCGACCCGGCGCTCTGGGTGCGGCGTTTCTGCGTTTCAGCGCCAGGCGGAATCTGGAAGAAGTGACGGAAGAACGGATCGTTCATCAGTGGGTTCTGAACGGTTTGCTCGCCCACGGTGGAAATATTCACCACAGCAGGGCTGATTTGCTTGAGCATTGGCGCCAGCGTCGGCACCGGCCGGCCGTTGCTATCGAGTGCCGGCAAAGCTGCCAGAGCGGGTTGAATCATAGCGGCTGACAAAACGGCGGCGCAAAGCGTGAAAGTAAAAGCTCGGGTGGTTTTTCCTAAACGCATACGAATACTCCGGGAGTGAATAAATTATTAATGCCTGCGGTTAGAGCAATGTCGGCGCCGCTTTCTCCCGATCAATTGTGCAAATTTCTCACATTCCCGAAAAGCAAAAACCCCGCCGAAGCGGGGTTTGAGAGTACACACACGACAGAGTTAAACGTCGATGGACTGGCCCTAACCACCAATCGATTGGCCTTAACCATCAATCTATTAGCCCTAACCACCAATGGATTGGTAATAGTCCATCAGGATTTTTGCGACTTCGGGACGCGAGAACTCGGGCGGCGGCGCCATGCCCTGCCCCAGCATCTGACGAACCTTGGTGCCGGAGAGATTGATGAAATCGTCCGGTGTATGGTCCGGCGCTTCGCGCATCATTACGACGCGACCAAGCTTCTTCGAGAACGCGGTGTTATCCGCGCGGAACAGTTCGATCAGCAGCGCACCTTCCGGTACTTTCTCGTCAAAAATCGTTTGCGCATCGAACGGACCGTAAAAGTCGCCAACACCGGCATGGTCGCGGCCAACGATGAAATGCGTCGCGCCCATGTTCTGCCGGAAAATGGCGTGCAGCACGGCTTCGCGCGGGCCGGCATACAACATGTCAAAACCATAACCGGTGATCATCACGGTGTTCGGCGGGAAATACAGTTCAGCCATTTTGCGGATGCACGCATCGCGCACCGGCGCCGGAATATCGCCCTGTTTCAACTTGCCGAGCAGCATGTGAATGACGATGCCATCCGCGTTCAAACGCTCCTGCGCCATCCGGCACAGTTCCTCATGCGCGCGGTGCATCGGATTGCGAGTCTGGAAT
>CAMLJR010000117.1 GCA_946480345.1 uncultured Spongiibacteraceae bacterium | reverse complement strand
CGGCATTCAATGCAGTCACCTGCTTCGGGTGGATGCACAGCGCACCGGTCAGACCGACGGCACGCGCGTTCGCGATGGCATTGGCGTAGGCTGCGTCGTCGTCGAATGCGCCGATCGAAATCGGCAGCGCCAACGCCATCAGTTCGCGTTCGGCCGCAGCGAAAGCCAGCAGACGACACGGCAGATCGAGACTCTGCGGTGTCGGCGCGACGCCGAGCGCGAGCGAGAAATCCTCGGTGCCGAGCGCAAGCCCGGTCACGCGCGGAATAGCCGCAATCTCGGTCATACGCGATAACGCCGCCGGCGATTCGATCAACGCGATCACGCCGATACTGCCCGCCGGCAATGCGCGTGCAGCTTCCCATTCGCCGATCATTTCGATCAGCACGGCCAGCCGGTGCGGGCATTCGACCTTCGGCACCACCAGGGCGGTCACTGTTGCCAGTACTGCCGCTTCGAGATCGGCCACCGCATCGAGCCAGTTGCTGTTGATGCGCACGGCGACGGTCTGGCCAAGCGCGACGAGCTGTTCGGCGGTGGCCACAACGGCAGCGCGCGCCGCCGGCTTATCGGCAGCGGGCACGGCATCTTCCAGATCGAGAATCACCGCATCGGCACCGCGCGTGTGAATTTTTGCGATACGCGCGGCATCGTTGGCGGCGACGAACAGGGCGGAACGCCAGCCTCGGCTCATGCAGTGATCTCCTCGGTTTGAATCGTCACGGTGGCGGTCATCGCCGCGCCGCCATCGGGCGCGATTGCGACCAACTCGGCGCCCGTGTCGCTCGGATTCAGGCCGAGCGTGAACGGGGCATTAGCGAGTATCGGGCGCAGGCCGCGGAAGCTGAAACCGGTGACATGCGCCTGTGGATGGTGCCGCAGAAAATGATCGAGCAGTAGCGTCGCAGTCAACGGGCCATGCACAACCAGACCGGCATAGCCCTCGACCTGCGTCGCGTACGGGTAGTCGTAATGAATGCGGTGGCCGTTGAAAGTCAGCGCCGAATAGCGGAACAACGCAACCGGATCGGGCGTGAATGATCGCGCGAATGCTGGCGACGGTATAGCTTCCACTGCCGCCGCTGCGGTAGTCGCTTTGGGCTCCTCGCGGTACACCAGATCCTGCTCCTCGCTGATCGCGAGTCTAGTACCACCAACACCAGTAGGGCCGACATGAATATCGTGGCGCAACGTGATGAACATCATCGCGCCCGAGCGGCCGTGCTTCGGCGTCGCGGATACCAGCGTGGTGGTGCGCTCGATCGACGCGCCGAGCGGCACCGGCGCGAGAAAACGGACTCGGCTGCCGGCCCACATCCGTCGCGGCAGCTCGATCGGTGGAATCACGCCGCGCTTCTCGCCACTTTGTTCGCCGGCCTCCCCGGCATTCTTCTCGTTACCCTTCCCGCCACCCAGGCCGCGTTTCGGGTGGCCGTCGACGCCAATGTCGGACTGCCGCGCCAGCGGCGGAAAACACAGCCAGTGACCGAGCGGCGGCAGCTCGCCCGCGCGCCACGGCGGCGTGTCGTGATCGAGCAGCGCCGCCAGTGCCGCTATCGCGCGCGGTTCGGCGATGTCGCTGGATTGCTCGCTGCGGCCAATCCAATCGTCATAGTTGTGGTCGTTACTCACGCTTGAAACTCCCGACGAATGCGCGCGGAATGCTCGCCTACTGCCGGCACGCGACCGACCGCACCGGCATCGCCGTCCCAGCGCACCGGCGGCGCCGGCATCGATACCGGCCCGGTCGGCGTGTCGACCTCAACCCGGCGCAGTTGTGAGTGTTGCGACAGATCGGAAACCGCATTAACGGAGGCATAAGCGATGCGGGCGGCAGCTAATCGTGCGATCACGGTATCCAGCGACAACCGATCGAATACGCCGTTGATCTTGCGGTCCAGTTCAGCGCGATGCGCCACGCGTTTCGCGTTGCTGACGAAACGTGGGTCGTCGGCGACATCGGGCTGCTCCAGCACCTGCGCACAGAAGGTACGCCATTCGCGCTCGTTCTGGATCGACAACACCACCTGCCTGCCGCCGGCCACATGGTACGCGCCATACGGTGCGATCGACGGATGCTGCAAGCCTTCGCGCCGAGGCGCCTTGCCGGCGTAGTCGTAGTGCAGCAACGGCACGGTCATCCAGTCGGCAATGCCGTCGAACAGCGACACTGCGATACCGCGTCCGCGCCCGGTTTTTTCGCGCTCGTACAGCGCTTGCAGAATAGCCGCGTGGGCATTCATACCGCAGCCGATATCGGCCACCGACACGCCGACGCGGCCTGCCCCGTCGGGGGTGCCGGTGATCGAAGCCAGTCCGGTCTCGCACTGAATCAGAAAATCGTAGGCTTTCATGTCGCGCGCCGGTCCGCTCTCGCCATAACCGGAAATATCGCAGGTAATCAGCCGCGGAAAGCGCTCGCGCAACGCCGCCGAGCCGAAGCCCGAGCGCTCGGCCGCGCCCGGAGCGAGATTCTGGATAAACACATCGGCCTTGCTCAGAACGGCTTCGAGCAGCGCCGCATCGGCGGGCTCTTTGATATCGAGCACGAGCGATTCCTTACCCCGATTGAGCCAGACGAAATACGCGCTTTCACCGTGCGCGACATGATCGTAACCGCGCGCGAAGTCGCCTTCCGGCCGCTCGATCTTGATCACGCGCGCACCCGCTTCCGCGAGCCGCGAGGTACACAGCGGCGCCGCGACAGCCTGTTCCAGCGCGACCACCAATACGCCATCGAGTGGTTTCATTTTGTATTTGCTCTCAAACAACTGGCTCAGAACGACTTATTCAAAAAGGACTTATTCAAAAACGATTTACTCAAAATGAGTTGCTCAAAACGACTTGGGCAATCCGAGCACATGCGTCGCCACATGACTCAGGATCAGGTTGGTGCTGATCGGCGCGACTTGATAAAGGCGCGTTTCGCGGAATTTGCGCTCGATGTCGTACTCCTCGGCGAAGCCGAAACCGCCGTGGGTCTGAACGCACATATCGGCGGCGAACCACGACGCTTCCGACGCCAGCATTTTTGCCATATTCGCCTCGGTACCGGCCTGCTCGCCGGCGTCGTACATCGCAGCGGCTTTGGCCACCACTTCGGCGGCGGCGCTGACCTGCACGAACGCCCGCGCGATCGGAAACTGAACGCCCTGATTGACACCGATCGGCTCGCCGAATACCGAGCGGTCTTTGGCATAAGCGGCGGCGCGATCGATAAAGAAACGCCCATCGCCGATGCATTCGGACGCAATCAAAATGCGCTCGGCGTTCATGCCGGAAATGATGTAACGAAACCCCTTGCCCTCCTCGCCGATCAGGTTCTCGACGGGCACGCGCAGATCGTCGAAGAACAGCTCGGTAGTGGCATGGTTCAGCATCGTACGGATCGGGCGGATCGTCAGACCGTTGCCAATCGCATCGCGCATATCGACCAGGAGCACGCTGATGCCATCGGTCGGTTTTGCGCATTGATCGCGCGGCGTGGTGCGCACCAGCAGCACCATCAGATCGGAATACTCGGCGCGGCTAATCCAGATTTTCTGACCTTTGACGACGTAATGATCGCCATCTCGGCGGGCGAACGTCGTGATGCGAGTGGTATCGGTGCCGCTGGTCGGCTCGGTGACGCCAAACGCTTGCAAGCGCAGCTCGCCGCTCGCGACTTTAGGCAGATACTTCTGCTTCTGCTCGGGCGAGCCGTATTTGAGGACGGTGCCCATCGTGTACATCTGCGCGTGGCATGCCCCGCCGTTGCAGCCGGAGCGATGAATTTCTTCGAGCACTGCGGTCGCTGCCGTGAGACCGAGCCCGGAGCCGCCGTATTCTTCGGGAATCAACACCGATAGAAAGCCTTCCTCGGTCAGCGTTTGGACGAATTCCGTGGGATAACGGCGCTCGCGATCGAGTTCCTGCCAGTACGAGCCTGGAAAGCTCGCGCATAGCCGGCGCACGGCGGCGCGAATTTCGGGAAAGGTTTCTTCTTGCTGCAGAACGGACATACCACACCAAAGCTGAATGAAAACGCAGAGGCTAAGGGATGGCCAGACTTGCTGTAAAGCGGAAGACTGTAGCGTTAGCTATGTGCAAAAAACATAGCTAACGTACCTAGCGGATTTCGAATCAGGCTGCGGCGAATCCATATTCCGGCGGCATGATGGTCGGTAAACCAGGATCGTATAGCCTGGTGAGAAGCTGCACGAACTCGGGATCGTTCAGAGGATCGGCTGGAACCTTGAACGAATGGCCATTCGCTTTCATATCCGAAAAGAAAATGTCGAATACCCGCTCATGAGTCAGATCGTCTGTATGGTCGAGCGTGAGCTTCATTTCATCCATGTCCATAAAAATATCTGCGCCCCAATGCACCAGCAACCGAGTTTCTTCGGCAGGTAAACGCTGAATGACCTTGCCATCCGTCGTAATCTGCCAGCCGTCGGCCGACTGCGGATCCGCTTCAATCACTGAGTTAATCGCCAGGCCTTCGGGTCTGCGCATTTCTGCCGGACCGCAAGCATTGGCGCCGTGATACATGACCTCATTTTCAACCACCGCAGCACGGCCCCACATTGGCGCATAGAGTTGCTTCGGTTGCCCAGCGGGACCATCCGGCCAATAAGTGAAACCGCCGCCGATCTGCCCTTTGTAGTACCACGTAATGACTTGCGCTTTCTTGGCCTGCCAATGGCGGAACAGGCCGCACTTGGTCATTAAACCGATCAACCAGGTCGGCGTATTTCCGTAGTTCAAACCACGGAAATAAGCGCCGTCGACATGCGGTGGACCGCCCGCTTCCGTGGGGCCCTGAATATTGACCACCATCAGATCAGGGCTGGCGTATTTGGCCTTCCAGTAATGGCGCGCCAGATCGAGAAACTTCGAATTGTAGAAACAGTCTTCGATCTCCGGAAAAAGACTGGCGTGGGCTTTGCCAAGCGTCGCGCGAAAAACCGGGGTTAAAAACATATCCCAGGTCGCTACCACGCCTTCCGGAAGCGAGCCGGAGGAGACTGCGATTACCTGCTCTGGCGAGGTGAACTCTTGCGCGAGAATCAATGTCCACGGGCTTTCGTTGCGCAGAACGTTAAATAGTCTTTGGCGCTGATCCTCGGTAAACGCATTTTCAATAATCTGGGGTTCAGCAACCGGTCGCAGGAAGCTTTGTTTGCTCATCACTATGTCCTTCTTCACAAACGTAAAATGGGGTCGCATGTCGGTAAGAGGCAATAAAGCCTGCGTGCGGCGAATAGCTTTGATAACTGCACTTATCTCACGAAAGCACGAACGATAATCTTTAAATCTCACCGTTCGTGGTGCCGCAAATAGTTGATGGCCATCAACTATTTGTCAAGCATATTTATGACTGCGGCCACTGGCCCAATTCCGAACGCTGCGCGGTGCGTATCTTCTCCCCCAGCGAGCTCGTCCCCGCCTGTCATGCGGTTAAATTATCGTCAAAAAAACACTTGAACAATTGTTGATAATCATCAACAATTTTTAACCGGGGAGCAGCACGAATTTGCTAACGCGCAAAATCCGCAATCTGTATCAGTCACCGCGTCTACGATCTTTCACAGAGGTAAATAGTATGAGTCTTCAAACATTGAGCCGGGATTGTACGGTTCAGGACATCCTGGCTGCGCTCGCGAAAGATGGCGCGTGCATTATTAAAGACCTTCTTTCGCCGGAGGAGCTGACGGCGCTCGACGCCGATTTAAATCCATGGATCGACCAAACACCGGTAGGACAGGGAGAATTTGGCGGCCTTTCGACAAAGCGAACAGGGGCTTTAGTTGCACGCTGTGCGGCGGTCCGACCGGTCGTTATGCACCCCCTGATTCTTGGCGCGGCAGAAGAGTTCCTCAGTCCTTATTGCGAGCGTATTCAGTTGAACAATACTCAGCTCATTACGCTCATGCCCGGCCAGGGAGCGCAACCGCTGCACCGGGATCGACTGGTTTGGGGGGGTGGTGGTGGCGGCTATTTGCCGATGCCGATCGAGCCTCAGTTCAATACCATTTGGGCGATGACGGAGTTCACCCAGGAAAATGGTGCGACCGTGCTGGTTCCAGGCAGCCAGGCGTGGGATTTCAGCCGCAAAGCCACACCGGAAGAGACCGCCCAAGCAGAGATGACCCGCGGTTCAGTGCTTCTGTATACCGGCACGGTAATACACGGCGGGGGCCTCAACCGCTCGAACTCGGCTCGGGTCGCAATGAACATCACCTACAGCCTTAGCTGGCTGCGGCAAGAAGAAAATCAATACATCTCGTGCCCGCCCGAATTCGCCAAGGACTTCGATGCAGACTTAACCGATTTACTGGGCTACACCATGGCCAATTTTGCACTTGGGTTCTGCAGCGATCCCAAAAAGATCGGCGAAGGCTCGGATGTGTTAATGCCAGACATGGTCGCGCTCGGAAGAGAATATATGCATGACTATAGAGATATAAATGCCGACGCCGATGGCGCTCCGCAGTTGAATTAGAACCTGTTTAGCATTGACCAGAAGCAAAAACGCCCGCGACAAAGCGGGCGTTTTTGTTTGAGTCAGCGGTGCCGAACCGCATCAGTTTTGTTGCGTAAGTGTTCCCAATTCAGCCGGTGTGATGGTTTTAGCGAGGTGGACAAAAGACTTTACCGCAAGCACTTTCATTTGCGGCATCATCGAACTCCATGGCTTGCCAAAGCCGGTCATCACCGTCGAACCCTCAATCGATGCACAGATGAACAGAGAGACCGCGTAGGCGTCTTCGGCGCTGAGTTTGGGGTTTAATTCCCCAATAAATCTGGCGAAGAGTTCGTGAACGTAGCGATAGCAAGCCTCGAGACGATCCGCGACAAACTCATTGTGATTCGCCATCGCCCACAGCTCTATAAACAAGTGGGTCATTCGCTTCGTTGCGATCTCATCCAAGCTGCCCGCGATGACCATTTCCAGCGCAGCCTCTGCCGACAACCCCTTTTTCTTGATATTTTTTTCAACAAGTCCTTGGCTCGGCCTAAGGAGCTCTTCCAGCAGAACCTGGACAAGCATCTCCTTTCGCGGGAAATGACGGGTAACGTTCCCAACCTTTAATCCGCATTCGCTCGCAATCCGGTTGAGAGTGAACGCGGAGGCGCCCTCCTCGATCAGAATTTTTAGCGCGGCTTTTAGGATGGTATCGACGGTATCCGAGCCGCGAGCATAAACGCCTGGTCGCGAAAGGGTCGGTGTCACCACTGCTTTATTGGATTTAGTTTGATTGGTCATGCCATATGGTAACGACGATTGATCACGGTAAAAACCCCGATGCGAATACGCGAATCGTACCATCGAGTCCTGGTTTTACTCTCAAACAGTTATGGATCGAAATGACGGGGCTTAACTAAAAATGAAATTGCGCAAAGAAATAAGCGGTCAGCGAGACGGCATCATTTGAACAAGCTATCTAACTCGTATTTATCCAGCGTTCAACTTGGATCCAGTCGCATTTAGCATCGTGACCCGATAACCCTAGTGGATGGCCTGTACAACAGCGCGTTGCCGCATGGGCTCGGCATCGCGTTCTGGCGTGCTGCCAAGAACGCAGCCGCCTATGCGAGAGCCGGGCGCAAACCAGCTCCTTCCGTGAGGTCGATACGCAGATGGGTCAAGAATATCCGGGAGATCTTCCACTCGCCGCCTACACGGACGTAAGACTCGTGGTAGTGGCCGTACGTCACCATCTCCGATATGGCTTCCCCCTCCGGCCAACGCAGCACGTCCAGTAGCGCCCACACGCCAGTGGCCGAGTCTGGAGACGTCACGTTGATCTCGGGAGTGTGAGCGTGGTGGACGGTCTCGGCACGATCCACGGAATCGCGCGTCCAATCGGCGATCGCCCTGCCTCCACCTTCAAGCACCTCGCTTCCCTGTTGGCTCATGTCTAGCACCGCATCGTCAGATAACGTGGCAGCGAAGCCATCCCAATCCTTAGTATCCAGACACCTCAGGAAGCGGGCCTTCAGCTGCTTGATCGATTCGATGGCCATTAGTCGTTCGAGATCGTTCACGCTCACACTCTCCTTCTTCACTGTATGGAAGCATGCAGATGCGGGGATTTGGTCGGGACGGCAGGATTTGAACCTGCGACCACTTGCCCCCCAGGCAAGTGCGCTACCAAGCTGCGCTACGCCCCGATTTGAGAAGTAAATTCTTGTGAGTCGGACGCCCGCAAGAGGGGCGCCATCTTAACCGAGAAGAATTTCGGCGTGAACTAACTTTGCAAAACTTTTAAGACGTCCTGCAGCTCAACCACCATTTGTTTGACGAAATGTTTGTATTGATTCTCGTCGGATGATTCAGTGGTGTCGGCCATGCGTTGACGCGCGCCGCCGATGGTATAACCCTGCTCGTACAACAGGCTTCGAATCTGCCGAATAAGCAGTACGTCCTGGCGCTGATAATAACGGCGATTACCCCGGCGCTTGACCGGCTTCAGTTGCGGGAACTCCTGCTCCCAGTAACGCAGTACATGCGGCTTAACGCTGCAAAGTTCAGACACCTCGCCAATCGTGAAATAACGCTTGGCGGGGATGACCGGCAATTCGTCGTTATGACTTGGTTCCAGCATAGGCTTCTACCCTGGCTTTCAGTTTTTGACCCGGCCGAAAAGTCACCACGCGCCGCGCCGAAATCGGGATTTCTTCACCGGTTTTCGGATTACGTCCCGGACGCTGACTTTTGTCGCGCAAATCAAAATTACCGAAACCCGATAACTTGACCTGCTCGTTCGTTTCCAAACAGGTACGGATTTCTTCAAAAAATATCTCTACCAGCTCTTTCGCCTCGCGTTTATTCAACCCGAGTTCTTCGAAGAGTTTTTCAGCCATTTCGGCCTTGGTGAGAGCCGTCATTACTAATTCCTTAACGTCGCCCCGAAGCGGGTCTTCAGCACGGAAGCCACGGCATCTACCGCAGCGGTGATTTCTTCGTCCGTAAGAGTGCGTGATGAATGTTGGAACGTCAAGCCAAAAGCCAAACTTTTTCTTTGTGGATCAATACCTTTGCCTTGATAAACGTCAAATAGCCTGAGGTCTCGCAGGTAATTGCCTGCTACTTCTCGAACCGCAGACAGTATGTCTTCAGCCGCTAACTGACGATCGAACTCAAAGGCGAGGTCACGCCTAACCTCTGGAAACTTCGACAGCTCGGCAAATTTGGGCACAGTTCCTTCGGCGATTGCCGACCACTCGACTTCGAGCAGGTAGACCGATTGGGCAATGTCCAACTGTCGCTGCAGTTCAGGATGCAGCGCGCCCAGATGACCGACCACCTTGTCATTCACGACGATAGCCGCGCATTGACCGGGGTGTAAGGCTGGGTGCTCCGCCGGTTTGAAGCTGACGCGACCACGTTCCCGCGCCAGCTGCATCAACGCCTCGAAATCGCCCTTCAGATCGAAGAAATCGGCGAGGTCGTTGGCAGCACTCCAGGACTCTGGATAACGTCGCCCGGTGATCGCCATCGCCAGCATTTTCTTCTGTTCCGGCAATGCATTCGTGGAAGGTTTGAAATTGAGCCCCGTTTCGAACAGGCGAACTCGCTGCTGCTGGCGATTTAGATTATGAATCACTGTACTTAGCAAACCCGCCCACAAGGTCGTGCGCATCACCGACATATCCCCCGAGATGGGGTTACGCAGCTCGACAACTGCTTGCTGCGGTGCAAGTAAGGCCTGCAGCTTGGGATCGACGAAGCTATACGTAATCACCTCTTGGTAATCGCGAGCGGCCAGTGTGCTGCGCATCGCGGTAGGGTCGAGATTAC
>CAMLJR010000116.1 GCA_946480345.1 uncultured Spongiibacteraceae bacterium | reverse complement strand
TGCGCAACAATCGGCTCGCGCTGTTGTCGCAATTGCGCAATTTGTTTTTGGAAGTGGCGGATATTTCGTTGTTGGCGCCGGCGAAATAATTCGCACGAATGGCCTCCCCTGCGCAGTAGGGGAGGTGTCGCGCAAGCGACGGAGGGGTCCTGTCGACACGACCCCCTCGCCCCTTCGGGGCACTCCCCCTACTGCGCAGGGGGAGCCATAACATCGGAACACGCATGCTAGTAATCCTCGACCGCGACGGCGTCATCAACGAAGACTCCGACGCGTTTATCAAATCGCTCGACGAATGGCATCCAATTCCGGGCAGCATCGATGCGATCGCGCGTTTGAGCCGACATGGTTTCAGCGTTGTGGTCGCGACGAATCAATCGGGACTCGGTCGTGGCTTATTCACGCTCGATGATCTCGAAGCAATGCATCGGCGGCTATGCGAAATGGTCGAAACTGCCGGCGGTCATGTCGCCGGGATTTTTTATTGCCCGCATACACCCGACGATCATTGCGATTGCCGCAAACCGAAAGCCGGATTGATCGATGCGATCGAGCGCGAATTGAATATCAGCGCGCGCGGCGCGTGGTCGATCGGCGATTCGCTGCGCGATCTGGAAGCGGCGTTTACAAAGCATTGCGTGCCCGTGCTGGTGTTGACCGGTAAAGGCCGAAAAACCCAACAACAATTAATCGACGACAACAGCGGCAAGTGGAACGGCGTGCGTGTATTCGACAATCTCGCCGCGGCTGCCGATGCATTGATCGCGGAGATTCCCGCATCGTGAGTTATCTCACCACAAAACTTTCATTGCTCACTTTGCTGTGGCTCGGCTTGCGTACATCAATTTTTTATCTCGGCTACTCGATGATCACCGTTTGGTTCAGCGTCAGCGGTTCGCTGTTCTGCCGGTTCATGCCGTATCGAGCACGCTATGTGTACCTGACGTGGTGGAATCATATGGTGATGTTCTGGCTGCGCATCACCTGCGGCATTCACTGCAAAGTACACGGTCGCGAAAATATTCCGGCCGGACCGTTCGTCCTGCTCGCCAAACATCAAAGCCAATGGGAAACATTTTTTTTACAAGTGCTGCGGCCGCCGATTGCGACTGTGCTGAAAAAAGAATTATTGCGCGTGCCCTTTTTTGGCTGGGGCTTAGCGCTGCTCGAACCGATCGCCATCGATCGCAGTAATCCGAAGCAGGCGCTGCGACACATCATCGACGAAGGCCAGCGGCTCATTGGTATCGGCCGGTCGGTAATGATTTTTCCGGAAGGCACGCGCACGCCCGTCGGCCAGGCCGGTAATTACGCGCGCAGCGGCGCTACGCTTGCGTGCAAAGCCGGGGTGCCGATTTTGCCGGTTGCGCATAACGCGGGGCACTATTGGCCGGCGAAGAAATTTCTGAAATATCCCGGCCTGATCCACATCACGATCGGTGTACCCATCGACACCACCGATGGCGATTCGCGCGCGCTGACCGAAACGACGAAGCAGTGGATCGAAACCGAAGTTGCCCGCCTCGACGCCATCGCGATGCAAGATCCGCGGGCATGACCACCCCCATGCGCAAACCGGCGCTGATTTTTATTTTCATCACCGTCGTGCTCGACATGCTCGCGCTCGGCATGGTGATTCCGGTGTTGCCAAAACTGGTCGTGACATTTGCCGGTGGCGATACCGCGCACGGCGCCGAAATATTCGGCTGGTTCGGCACGGCGTGGGCGTTGATGCAATTCATCTTCTCGCCGGTGCTCGGCGCGCTGTCGGATCGGTTCGGTCGCCGTCGCGTCATTCTGATTTCCAACTTCGGTCTCGGGCTCGATTACATTCTGATGGCGCTGGCGCCGAATCTGATCTGGTTGTTCATCGGTCGGATCATCTCCGGCATCACCGCCGCCAGCATCAGCACGTCCTATGCGTACATCGCCGATGTGACGCCGGCGGAAAAGCGCGCAGGGGCGTTCGGCTTTATGGGCGCGGCGTTTGGTCTGGGATTCATCATCGGGCCGGGGCTCGGCGGCGTCCTCGGCAGCATCGATCCGCATTTACCGTTCTGGGTGGCGGCCGGCTTGAGCCTCGCCAACGCGCTATACGGTTTATTCGTGCTGCCCGAATCGCTGCCGCCGGAAAAGCGCAGCGCGTTTTCGTGGCGCAGCGCGAATCCGCTCGGTGCCTTTAAGTTTCTGCGCGGACATGGCGAATTGTTCGGCCTGGCGAGCGTGGGCTTTCTGTCGAACCTCGCACACATCGTCTTGAACAGCACGTTCGTGCTGTACGCCGCTTACCGCTATCAGTGGACCGAACGCGATATTGGCCTGGCGTTAGCGCTTGTCGGTGTCTGCGGGATGATTGTGCAAGGCGGGCTGGTTCGCCCTGTGGTGAAGCGGCTGGGCGCGCGGCAGACGTTGTTTATTGGATTAATGGCGGGCTTCGCCGGCTTCGTCGTTGCCGGCATCGCGCCGACCGGCTGGGCTTTCATCTGCGGCATTCCGCTGCTTTCGCTCTGGGGACTGACTGGACCGGCGGTGCAAAGCCTGATGACGCAGCGGGTGTCGGCGAGCGAACAGGGGCGCCTGCAAGGCGCCAACAGCAGCCTGACCGGCGTTGCGCAGATGATCGGTCCCGGCCTGTTCACGTATACGTTCGCGTTATTTATCGGTCCGAAGCAGCCGATACATTTGCCCGGTGCGCCGTTTTTACTGGCGGGAGCGCTATTGGTGCTCGCCATCGGACTGGCGATTCGCTCCGCGCAAGACGCTAAGACCTGAGCGTTAACCAGCTCAGTCCGGTTTGTCGTGCGCGCCTAACTCCTCTTTCAGCAAGCGCGCGGCGCGGCGCTCGATCGGCCGCCCGATCACCAGCACGAACAGAATCAGCGCTACACCCATCGCGACGACGATCGGCGCGCCGACCCCGCAGACAATGCCGAGAATCGCGCAGGTCCAGACCGACGCGGCGGTCGTCAATCCCTGCACCTGCTCAATGCCATTGCGCATAATCACCCCCGCGCCGATAAAGCCGACGCCCGTGAGCACCCCTTGCGCGACACGACTGATCGAATCGCTATCCGGGAACAGCAACACCGCCATCGCAGAGCCGAGCGATACCAGCGCATGGGTGCGCATGCCGGCGGCTTTTTGCCGGAGAAAACGGTTGAGACCGATCACTGCGCCAGCGCTTAAGGCGAGCAGCAGCCGCCACAGATAATCGAGATGTTCACCGCTAACGAAATAGTCCATAACTGTGCTCCTTAAATTTGCCGAATACGCATACGTGTAAATGCTTATGTATGGCATTTGACAATAATTCTCATTAACATTACGCTTGATTCAACATTGATCAAGCAGTAACCCATCATGTACGTGTGTCTGTGTAAAGGCATTACCGATTCGCAAATCCGCGACGCAATTGCCGACGGCAAAACGAATTATCGCGAGTTGCGCATGGCATTGGGCCTTAGCACCCAATGCGGCCGCTGTGCCGTGCATGCGCGCGAAATATTTCGCGAAGAAACGCAGGGCGTGCATGACACATCGTTGTACTACTCGCTCGAAAACCCTGACTTGGCAGCAACCCGCGCGGTCGCCTGATTCGTTTTCGCATTCGCATTTTCATCTGCATTTTTTCTTCCTGATTTTTCGCTCTCATCGCGTTTGACACTCCTCGAACACCCGCCGACAATCCCCGCATTAATTAGCGGGAGAGCAACATGAAAGGCGACGCAAAAGTTATCGAATTATTGAACAAGGTGCTCGGCAACGAGCTGGTCGCGATCAATCAATATTTTCTCCATTCGCGCATGTACGGCAACTGGGGCCTGAAGGAGCTGGAAGCGCACGAATATCACGAGTCTATCGACGAGATGAAGCACGCCGATAAACTCACCAAGCGCATTCTGTTTCTCGAAGGTCTCCCGAATCTGCAACATCTCGGCAAATTGCTGATCGGCGAAAACGTCGTCGAAATGCTCAAGTGCGATCTGGCGCTTGAACAAAAAGGCATTCCCGATCTGAAAGCGGGCATCGCGCACTGCGAAATAGTGGGCGATTACAACAGCCGCGAATTATTCAAAGAGATCCTCGACGGCGAGGAAGAACATATCGATTGGCTCGAAACACAACTGGGCCTGATCGATCAGATCGGCTTACAAAATTATCTGCAAAGCAAAATGGGTTCGTAGCGCGAAGCCATTGTTAGCAAACGCAGGGATGCCTTCTCCATCGTTTAGCTTCGATCCGGTTCACCGTGGCTCACTGACAAATTTCATAATAGCGAGAACCCGATGCACGCCCGATTATTCGCAACCACGTTGCTATTGCTCCCGCTGCTGGCCAACGCCGAACTTGGCGGGAACGCAGCGGCGGTGCAACCCAACAGCAGCCAACTGCGCGCGACGATGCACGCCGCCGTTAGCAACGGCTACACCGTGCACGAAATTCTGAGTGAAGGCGGTTTGCGCGTGCGCGAATATGCCAATCCAGCCGGCCGCATTTTCGCCGTGAGTTGGGAGGGGCCCGCGCTGCCCGATTTATCGCAATTGCTCGGCGTGTATTTCCCCACCTTCAAACAGGCTGCTGTCGAACGCCGCCGCGCCGGCATACGCGGGCCGGTCGCGATTGCACAGGATGATCTGATCGTGCAATCGAGCGGACATATGCGCAGCTATTCGGGTCGCGCGTACGTGCCGAGCCTGATGCCGGCGCATATCCGCCTCGACGAAATTCAATAGCCGTCAACGACACCGACAAAAAACGCACCCAATAATTGGATAGGAGACTCACGTGTCGCGTTGGATTCGTTTCTTCGCCGCTGCCTTATCGATGATTCTCGCTGCCTGCGGGGGCGGGGGTGGAGGAGGTGGCGGGGGCGGCGGTCTCACCGATGGCGGCAGCAGCAATATCGTGCCGATCGTTGTGAATGGCGGACTTAACGGCAACGTCAACCAGCCCTTCGTTTCGGTGCAGGTATGCGCACCCAACTCTTCGCAATGCCAGACCGTGAATCATGTGCTGGTCGACACCGGCTCGGTGGGATTGCGGTTGGCACCTTCCGCGCTCGGCTCGGTCGCGGCTTCGTTGCCGCAACAAACCGCGAATAGCGGCGAGCCACTCGCCGAATGCATTGAATTTGTCGACACCTCGCACGCATGGGGTCCGGTGCGAATCGCCGATATCAAGATTGGAGAAAAAACCGCTGACGACATACCGATCCAACTGATCACCAGCAGCGACACCGCCGCCGGCGTCGAGCCTGTTGCATGCGGGGGCGGCGATCCCGCGGATAATCTCGACGATCCGTCTGCGACCGGCATCAACGGAATTATCGGTATCGGCAATTGGCAACAGGATTGCGGCACCTACTGCACATTAACCACTGGCATTTATTATCGATGCGTGAACGGTACCTGCGCCGATACTACGGTGACGCTCGCGCAGCAATTGCAAAACCCTATCGCTAAATTCGCCAGCGACAACAATGGTTCGATTATCGATTTGCCCGTAGTCCCGAGCACCGGCGCCACCTCGGTAAATGGTTCGCTGATTTTCGGCATTAACACACGCAGCAATAATTCACTCGGTAATGCAACGCGGCATTTCATCCAGAACAATGGCCGTATTTCCACCGTTTATAACGGAAGCACGTACAGCCAGAGTTTTATCGACAGCGGGTCGAACGGTTTGTATTTTCCCAATTTGGACGCGCCATTTATCGATGAATGCACCGATCCGCAGCTGGACGATTTTTACTGTCCGGCATCGACTATCACGCGCGATGCAACGATATTTGGCGCACCCCCCAGCGCAAACCGGACGATAAGTTTCGAAATCGCGAATACGGCAGCGTTGAACGGCGCATTAAAAGCCCATCGCAATCTCGGCGGTCGTTATGACGGCGGATTCGCTTGGGGCCTGCCGTTTTTCTATGGCCGCGATGTCTACACCGCGATTCAGGGGCAGCCCGGTATCAGTGCGCCGTATGTCGCATTCTGAGCACGCCTCGCAGGCCTCATGCATTGTGAAATAATGGCGCGTCCTTTGTTGAAACAATAACGCGCCGTTATTTTCGAGTCGTTCATGTCCTCACCCGAATCCCTGCCCACAAAAAAAATCGCCACCGGCGATTGGCGCGTACTGCGTATGCTGGTGCCGTACTTGTGGGAATATCGCGGCCGCGTCGTTATCGCGACGATATTTCTGATCGTCGCCAAACTCGCCAACATCGCCGTGCCGCTGCTGATGAAGCGCATCGTCGACAGCCTGACCCCGACCCAAGCGATGCTCGCGGTGCCGGTATCGTTATTGGTGACGTACGGCGTGTTGCGTCTGTCATCGACACTTTTCGCCGAATTACGCGACATCGTATTCGTGCGCGTCACGCAGCGAGCGATGCGACGCGTTGCATTAAATGTCTTCAGGCATTTGCACGCGCTGAGTTTGCGTTTTCATCTTGAACGTCAAACCGGCGGCGTCTCGCGCGATATCGAACGCGGCACGCGCGGTATCGCCACGCTAATGAGTTTCATGCTGTTCAGCATTTTGCCGACGATTTTCGAAATTGCGCTCGTGTGCGGATTGCTGTTCGTCAAATTCGATTACGTGTTTGCGTTGATTACGCTGGGCGCGTTAACGATTTATATCGGCGCAACGATCGCGATTACCGAGTGGCGCACGGCGCATCGCCGCATAATGAACGATATGGATTCGAAGGCGAATACAAAGGCCATCGACTCGCTGCTGAATTACGAAACCGTCAAATATTTCAGCAACGAAGATTACGAAGCGCAGCGCTACGATAAAAATCTGCAGCACTTTGAATCGGCCGCAGTGAAAAACGAAACATCGCTCGGGTTGCTCAACTGCGCGCAAAGTTTTGTTATCGCCATCGCCGTATCGCTGCTGATGTGGCGCGCCGCGGAAGGCATCGTGCAAGGTCACATGACGCTCGGCGATCTGGTAATGATTAACGCATTGCTGGTGCAGTTATACATTCCGCTCAATTTTCTCGGCGTGATGTATCGCGAAATCAAACAGGCGCTGACCGACATGGAAAAAATGTTCGGCCTGATGGAAGAAAATCGCGAAATTCAGGACTCGCCGGATGCCGTGCAACTCAATGTGTCAGCCGGTGCGGCGATTCGTTTTGAGCACGTCGATTTCGGCTATGAGAGCAAACGGCAGATTTTATTCGACGCCAGTTTCGATGTCGGTCCCGGCGCAACGGTGGCGGTGGTCGGTTCGAGCGGCGCGGGTAAATCGACATTGTCGAGATTGCTGTTTCGTTTTTACGATCCGGATCGCGGCCGCATTCTGATCGATGGCCAAGACATCCGCGATGTGCAGCAGAACAGTTTGCGAGCGGTGCTCGGCATCGTGCCGCAAGATACAGTGCTGTTTAACGACACGATTTATTACAACATCGCGTACGGAAAACCCCATGCAACGCGCGAAGAAGTTATCGCGGCAGCAAAATCGGCGCATATTCACGCTTTCATCGAATCGCTGCCGGACGCTTACGATGCCATGGTCGGCGAGCGCGGCTTGAAATTATCCGGCGGCGAAAAACAGCGCGTCGCCATCGCCCGAACGATTTTGAAAAATCCAGCGATTTTGATTTTCGATGAGGCAACCTCGGCGCTCGACTCACGCACCGAGAAAGCCATTCAGGGCGAGCTGAAAGAAATTTCCGCGGACCGCACTACATTGATCATCGCGCACCGCTTATCGACAGTGGTCGATGCCGATCAGATTTTAGTGATGGAGCACGGCCGCATCGTCGAGCGCGGCACCTTTCGCGAGTTGATCGAAATAAACGGAAAATTCGCTGAAATGTGGCGGTTGCAGCAAGAAGAAGATTCGCATCACGACGACGCACCGGCTTTTGCCTGACATCGCTTAAACCTTCACTTTCGCCATAACTTACCGACCATATATCGCGATGATTCCTATTAACTTAATTTAACTTGAACGCTTTCTTCGCCGCCGAACAAAATCCGCCGAATTGGCAAACACCGTTCATAAAAATAAACGGCCACTACGGCCCAAGGATTGGCTATGTCTCCGGTACGCGATTCTCGTGTTTCTTTTCGTACGATTCGTTTTTCATCTTCCTCACTGTCTTTTCGCAAACACGCAATGCGCACGGTGGCGGCACTTGTGGTGGCCGCGCCCACGCTGCTATTAGCGGGCTGCGACGCCAATACACTGCTGTTGGTAAACGATCGCAATAGTGTGGGCACGCTTGGCGATAAATTATTGTCGCTGACCGAAGCCATTCGCCTCGCCAACGGTGAACTATCCATGCAATCGTTGAGCAAAACGGAACGCAAACAAATTCGCGGCGGCACCCCCGGCGGTACTAATCGCGATCTAATTCAAATCGATATCGGGGCCAATCAAACGGTGGCTGTAAGCGCACCGCTGCCGCTGCTGAAAAACATGAATGGGGATGCGATCGATGGCCGGGGCGCAATACTTAAACCCGCTGCCGACGCCGGTACGGCAGTGAGCGGCGCGGCCGCTTTGAGCGTAGCCAGCTCGAATTTTACGATTACTCATCTGACGCTCGACGGCTTCGACCGCGGCGTCGTCATTGAGCCGAACGGCGTTCGCGATATCCATCATGTCGCAATTCACCGCAACCGCTTCAACATCGCCAATAATCCGATCGGCATGACTGTCGCGGGGGGTACCGATAGCATCGGCACGCTGCGCTATATCAGCATCGTCGGCAACGAGTTTGCCGCAGTACCGCCGACGTTCAGCAATGTGGGAATTTCACTCAACGGCAAAGCCACCGGCAAGGATCAGTATCCGGCGCATACGGGTCTCGCTGAACATATTGAGATTCGCGACAACACATTCGGCGGCGGTTTTTTCTACGAGATCAACATGATCGGCTTACAGGCTGCCGCGCTCGATTTCTCCAGCGGCCTGACGCCAGGAATCGCATCGATCCTGCCGGTCGTTAGCGGCGGCGAAGTGCGCGATGTCACGATAGCGGGCAATCGTTTCAAACGCTGCGCCGCCATATGTTTGCAGGCATTCGGCGCGTTGACGCTGGGCTCCAATGTCGCCGAGGGCGGCATGTCCGGGTTACGCATTCACGACAACGAGTTTCATACGGCCGACACCGCGATTTTCCTGATTGCCGGATACTCGTTCATCGGCGGCATCCCCGCCAGCAATACGCTGAGCAATGTCGACATCCGCCGCAATACCATCAGCGGCATCGACAATGCGCTGTGTAAGCAGGGCATATTTGTGACCGGCACTTACACCGAGCTGGCGCTTGAAACCGCGTCCAATAATCGCGTTGTGGGTACGACAATCGCCAGCAACCAGATCGATAAGTGCAGCCAGGGCATTACGATTCGCGGCGGTACCGGCGGCTGGCAACTCGCTGGGACGGTGCAAAACAACGCGGTAACGGATACAAAAATCACGTCGAATCGTTTCCTCGACAACGAATTGGCTCTGCATGTTGCGGGCGGCAGCGTACCCGGACAAGGCACTCCGAACGGTGTCACAGTGATGAACAACAGCGTCGACAGTGTTCAGGTGCGGCGCAATCGGTTCACGACCAATCTGCTCGACGCGCTGATTGTCGGTGGCGAAGCCTCCAACACGATTGGCAGCACTGTCACCGGCAATCAAGTGCGCGCGGTGAACTTCAATGAAAATGCGTTCACCGATGGCGCGGTGAAATGTGCGATTGAAAATGATCGTGCAGAGGCGGCGACAGCTAACGTATCGAACAACATCGTTTCCGATACGGTGTGCCCAACGCTATAGCCGTTTGGCTGGCGCGATCTATTGGATCGTCGCCAGCAATTCGGCCACTTTCTGCGGCGCCGAAATCATTGCATCGTGGCCGGTGGCAATTTCAAGCTGGTGCCATT
>CAMLJR010000115.1 GCA_946480345.1 uncultured Spongiibacteraceae bacterium | reverse complement strand
CAATTGATCGAGTCGATAGTCCTGCATATGTGGATTGCCGACGCGCACGAGATTTGCGATCAGCTCGCCCAGCGATGCGTGACCGATGATTGCCGCCTGCTTGGGCAAACCGCCCCAGATACCATCCGCGCCATTCAGTAGCGCTTCGATCGCAGAAGCATTTTCGACACCGGCTCCGGCGTGTACATGCACCAGGAGTTGCAGCGGTGCCGGCAATAGACTGCGCGCGATTGCGACATACGCACCGACTTGGAAAGGCAAATAAGTACCGCGATCGTCTTCTATGCTAACGCCTTCAATCGGCTGCTCGGCTAACAACTGCAATATTGAACAGACCGTCTCCGGGCTTTCGGCGAACGCATCGCAGCCGTCGACAATATTGATCAGAATGCGCGGTTTGCCGCCGTGGTCTCCACGAATATTGTCGTTCAGCCATTGAATACTTAACGGCAGACTCCTCCGCAGCGTCGCCAGATCGTACTGACCCTCCATGCCCGCTTTACTCAGATAAATTTCATGCAGCGTATTGGGAACCCCATACGCCTGTAGTTTGAGCTGCGATGGATCCGGCACAAATACGCCATCGGGACTGGCGATACCCATTGCGGTAAATGCAAAGCAGCTGGTCATGTCGATCTCGTGATCGCGCAGATACATCATGAAGTCATCGTCGACTTCCAGCTCGTCTGGCATCGAATAATCGAGCGTGCCGAGAAAAATATTGCGAAAACCAAACTCGCGCAGGCGCGGAAGAATGCTCAGCTTATCGGCGAGATTCTGCCCCATGCGCGACCCCACCGGATTTTCGCGCAACGAAAGATCGATCAGGTATGGCTTAATGGTGCGAAGCTTTTCGAGCTTTTGCTGAGCATCGACCAGAATTGTTGCAATGTGCGGCGGTAACAGCTTCATGTTTTGCGGCAGCGACATAGGCGTCTCGTTTTAATCCATCGAGTGATGAAACAAAACTATAGTCACTGCTATGAATTTTTCTAAAAACTTGCGTCTGAGATTTTTCAATCGTGAGTAACACGCGACGCTGTTTGAGCTGGTACAGTGCCCGCCATTACCCAAACATTTCTCAAATTTAACGACTAAGGCAGGGCTAATGTTAATGCGATCTACGGCACTTATTACTGGCGCGTCCGGCGGCATCGGCGCGGAGATCGCGCGCGAAATCGCGGCTGATAAACACAATTTGATTCTTGTCGCGAGAAATCGCGCATCGATGCAGGCGCTTGCAGATGAACTCAGCGCGAAACACGGCATCAGCGTTACTGTATTCGATTGCGATCTGACGCAGCCTAACGCGAGTGCCGATCTTCATCGACGTGTTACCGAAGCGGGTCTGCGTGTCGATGTGCTCATTAACAATGCCGGCGTCGGCTTTCACGATTTTCTGCACGAACAGGATTCAAAACGTATTTACGACACCAACGCATTAAGCATCACCGCGTTGACCGAACTGACCCGTTTGTTTCTGCCTGACATGGTGGCGCACAAATGCGGCGGTGTAATTAATGTCGCATCGATAGCGGCGTTTGTGCCCGAGCCGACCATGGCGGTTTATGCGGCGAGCAAAGCCTATGTGCTGAGCCTGACGCTCGCGCTCAGTGAAGAATTAAAAGGCACTGGCGTTATCGCCACTGTGCTGTGTCCTGGTCCAACCAAAAGCAATTTCTTTAAGACCGCCGAGATGGAAGACAATCCGCTGGTGTCCAGCTCAGCGATGATGGATGCGGATGTCGTAGCTAAAGCGGCGTGGAGCGGCTTTAAACAAGGCAAGCGCTTGGTGATGCCGGGAATCAAAAATAAATTAACAACGATACTAGGTGCGATATTGCCTTACGATATTTTGCTGCCGGGAATCATGCGGACGTTGATGGCTAAGGCGTAACATTCCCCGGGGTGCCGTGCGACAAGCGACATCCTCGCCGTCGATACGAGAGGAAAAATATCAAAGCCATTGGTTCAGGCATTGCCAATTTAAGTTAGCCTCGGAGCAATCCGCCAATCGCTCAATATCGGCTTCACGTCGCGCGTGATAATCGAAAGATTCGCCGGTGTTCGATCCCGCCCATTTAAGCAATGCATCGCGCGCTTCAGTCTCGTCGAAAATACCATGCAGGTACGTGCCGATAATCTGATTATCGTCGCTAATCGTGCCGTCACTTTGATTATTTAATTGCGCGAGTGGTGACAGCAGCGCGCTGCCAGTGGTAATGCCCGCGTGAATTTCGTAGCCGGTCACGCGGGCATTTTCGATCGTTAGATTTCCGCCGACACGGCGTAATTGTTTTTCAGGTTCAAGCGTTGTGGTTATGTCGAGATAACCCAATCCTTCGCTGCTGCCGGCTCTGCCTTCAATACCGTGCGGGTCCGCGATGACTTTTCCAAGCATCTGAAAGCCGCCGCAAATGCCCATTAACTTTCCGCCATAGCGCAAATGCTTATCGATTTGCGTGTGCCAGCCGTATTCGCGCAACGCAGATAAATCGCCGCGCACATTTTTCGAGCCTGGAAGAATCATTAAATCGCACGGCGGCAGTGGTTGGTTGGGCGCGATTAATTGCAGATCGACTTGTGGATGCAAACGCAGTGCATCGAAATCGGTGTGATTGCTGATACGTGGGTAGACAGGTACTACGACGCGCAAATTTTGTTTGGCGGTATCGATAATTTGCTTTTGTTCGATCGCATCCTCGGCTTCGAGATGCCAATCGGTCAGATAGGGCAACACACCTAAGACTTTTTTCTGCCCATATCTTTGGAGAGTATATTCTTCAAGCCAATCCAGACCGGGTTGCAACAAACCAATATCGCCGCGAAAACGATTGATCACGAAGCCGCGAATACGCTGTTGTTCGCTCGGCGATAGCAATTGCAATGTGCCGACCAAATGCGCGAATACGCCACCGCGATCGATATCGGCAATTAGTACTACCGGGCAATCGACGGCTTCAGCAAATCCCATATTCGCGATATCGCGATCGCGCAAATTAATTTCGGCGGGGCTACCGGCCCCTTCGACGATAACGACATCGTATTGCGCACATAAACGGTTATACGATTCGAGCACCGCATTCATCGCGATTTTTTTGTAGTCGTGATACGCGCGTGCTTCCATCGCGTGAATCGCTTTGCCGTGAATGATGACCTGCGCGCCGGTGTCACTGTTCGGCTTCAGTAATACCGGATTCATATCGGTATGCGGTTCGAGAAAACACGCCTGTGCCTGTACCGCTTGCGCGCGGCCGATTTCGCCGCCATCGATCGTTACCGCGCTATTCAGCGCCATGTTCTGCGGTTTGAACGGGGCGACCTTCACACCGCGGCGCGCGAGCACACGACATATTCCCGTGACGAGCGTGCTTTTGCCGGCATCGGATGTGGTGCCCTGAATCATCAATGTTTTTGCCGACATTAATCGTGGTTCCTTGATCGACCGTATGCGTGGTTATTGACCGCCCGAGCGTGCGTGGCTACAGTGCGGGGCCGCAACAGGTGTTCCGAATTGCTCTGCAATCGGAATTAAACGGGAAATCGGTGCGCATTATCCACGTTCGAGTCTAACAGTTCGATCATGGTGCAATGCCGATGCTGCCCCCGCAACGGTAAGTGTGTAACGAGCCCAATCGGGTTCGTATCGATTGATGAAAAGCCACTGTGCGCAAGCATGGGAAGGTGTCAGTCGAGATTCGCGATGAATCGCTCACCAGCCCGGAGACCGGCCTGTCGCGTAATGCAGTTTGCGGTCATCACATTGAAACGCAAATTGTCGATGGTGTTGCGGAGGGCGAACACCTGCATATCTGTTTTCATTTATGCCTCAGTCCTCCGCAACGGCTCCGCGATTTACCACCGTAAATTTTCGCATACGGGTGTGTATGCTTTAAGGACTCAGTCATGTTGCAATTACTTCGTTCCCCCGACGTTCTCTATCGTTTTCTACCGCTGGCGTTATTGATGCTGGCGACACGCTATTTCCATATCGGCTCGGCATGGCATCTGCCCGATGCATCGTGGGCCGTGTTTTTTCTCGGTGGTTTTTATTTGCGCCGCGCCTTTTTCGCGGCGTTAGTGGCGGAAACGGTCGCCATCGATTTCACCTTTTTCGCATTGGGTGGCAGCACTTATTGCTTGAGCGCAGGTTATTGGTTTTTATTGCCGACCTATGCGGCGTTGTGGTTTGGTGGCGAGATACTGGCCAAAATGCAGCAACGCAATTGGCGTTTCTTCGCGTGCGCCGTGGCCTATTGGTGGGTTGCTGCTTCAACCGCTTACGTTATTTCGAACGCTAGCTTTTACTGGCTCTCCGGCAAGGCTGTCGATCCGAGCTGGAGCCACTACATCGAGCATGCGCAAATTTGGTATAGCGCATTCGTATCGCGCCCGATGATTTATTTAGTTGCGGCTGCGCTGGTGCATTTCGCCGTCGTGCAGGCACAACGTTTACGCGTTGCGATGTCGTGACGCATTAAAAATGGTGTGAGAAAACCATGTCGATAGCGTGCCCTGCGTTGCTGATCACCGCGCCCTCATCGGGCAGCGGCAAAACGTCGGTAACGGCAGCGTTGGCGCGCTATCACCGACGCAAAGGCTTGCGTGTGCGTTGTTTTAAAACCGGCCCCGATTTTATCGATCCGACGATCCTGGTGCAGGCGAGCGGTCAGCCGGTTTACAACCTCGACCCGTGGATCATGGGCGTTGAGCATTGTCGCCATTTGTTATTCGACGCCGCGCATCGCAGCGATCTAATTCTCATTGAAGGCGTGATGGGTTTATACGATGGCGAGCCGAGCAGCGCCGATCTCGCCCGATTATTTCAACTGCCAATATTGGCGGTGATCGATGCTTCGGCAATGGCGCAAACATTCGGCGCCGTCGTGCACGGACTCGCGACATATCAAGCGGATTTGCGAATTGCTGCTGTCGTCGCGAATCGCATCGGTTCGAGTTATCACGCTGAATTACTTCGCGCATCGATACCATCGTCAATGTCGGCATCGATTTCGTTCTCGGCATTGCCGCGCAACGAAGCTTTTGCGTTGCCCGAGCGCCATTTGGGGTTGCAGATCGCAAATGAAATCGGCGATCTCGATGCGCGGTTGGATCGGCTCGCCGATGCCATTGCCGATACCGCATTAGCGCAATTGCCCAACGAAGTGCTATTCGAAGCGCCGCAACTAGAGATCGATGTTGAACCGCTGCTCGAAGGCGTGACGATTGCGGTGGCGTGCGACGCGGCGTTTTGTTTTTTGTATCAGGCGAATCTCGAATGGCTGCAACGGATGGGCGCGCATCTGAAAGTGTTCTCGCCGTTGCACGACGAAACATTGCCGGAAGCTGACGCAGTGTATCTACCCGGCGGTTATCCCGAGTTATACGCTGCGCAACTGGCAGCGAATGTCTCGATGATCGATGCTCTGCGCGATCATGTCGATGCGGATTTGCCTTTACTCGCCGAATGCGGGGGCATGTTGTATTTGACATCGACACTGATCGATCTCGACAGCGATGAACATGAAATGCTCGATGTCATTCCCGCCACCACGACAATGCAGAAAAAACTCGCCGCGATCGGATCGCAACAATATGAATTGGATGGTGAAACAATTCGCGGTCACACGTTTCATTATTCAACGCTGCAAGCCGATATCGAACCATCGGCAACCGCCCGTACACAAAGCGATGGTAATGGCGAAGCCGTGTATCACATTGGTTCGGTGATTGCGTCATACCTGCATTGGTATTTTCCGTCGAATCCGCGCTTGATCGCGCGCTGGCTCAACCCTAAATAATTTTTATTTCATGCATGGATGAATGCTTAACGATGTATCCCGAACGCATTGTCTGTTTAACCGAAGAAACCACCGAAACCTTATATTTGCTGGGTGAGCAAGATCGTATCGTCGGCATTTCCGGTTTTACCGTGCGCCCGCCGCGTGCGCGCAAGGAAAAACCCAAAGTATCGGCGTTTACATCGGCGAATATCGATGCGATTCTCGCGTTGAAACCCGATCTCGTGCTCGGCTTTTCCGATTTGCAGGCCGATATAGCGGCGGCGCTGATTCGTCATGGCGTGCCGGTATACGTCTTCAATCAGCGCAGCGTCGCGCAAATTTTATCGATGATAGCGCAGCTCGGCGGTTTGATCGGCGCCGAACAAAAAGCCACGCGATTGATTGCCGAGTTGCAGCAGAACATTTCGGTAGCGCAGGAAGCGGCTGCGAAATTACCGCGCCGGCCGCGTGTTTTTTTCGAGGAATGGTACGACCCGTTGATCAGCGGCATCGGCTGGGTTTCCGAGTTGGTTGGCATCGCCGGCGGTGACGATATTTTTCCGGAGCTCGCGCGCGAGCCGGGCGCGAAACAACGCATCATCGCCGATCCGTTGCATGTCGTTGAGCGCATGCCCGATATCGTTATCGGCAGCTGGTGCGGCCGAAAATTTAAACCCGAAAAGGTGTTGGCGCGCGACGGTTGGGGCGGCGTACCTGCCGTCGTTAACCAGCATGTGTATGAAGTGAAATCGCCGTTGATTTTGCAGCCCGGTCCGGCTGCGCTGAGCGATGGTCTGGCCGAGCTACAAAGAATTATTCTGCGATGGTCGGCCACGCAATGATGACGAGTGCGCTCGCTCTGATACTCGCGCTGGTAATCGACGCGTGGTGGGGCGAGCCGCGTCGCTGGCATCCAATCGTCGGTTTCGGCGCGTTGGCGAACAGCATCGAGAGGCATCTGAATAAAAACTCGCACCGTATCGTGCGCGGCGCTCTGGCCTGGTGTGCATTAATACTGCCGTTGCTGTTTGCCGCGATTGCATTGCAAGCGATCGCAAAAAATTGTCCGTTATGGTTATCGGTTGTGTTGCAGGCGCTCGTGATTTATTTCGCGCTCGGTCGTCAAAGTCTGGCCGAACATGCGCGCGCGATTTCGATATCGCTCGGCGCGGAAGATTTACCGCAGGCGCGCAGAGCGTTAAGTCGAATTGTCACACGCGATACCGCACAACTCGACAGCAGTGAAATCAGTGGCGCCGCCGTTGAATCGATTCTCGAAAACGGCAGCGATGCGGTAATTGCCACATTGTTCTGGTTTGCAGTTGCCGGCCTTCCCGGCGTGGTACTACACCGAGCGGCCAACACGCTCGATGCGATGTGGGGTTATCGCACGAATCGCTTCAACGAATTCGGTCGTATCGCGGCGCGCGTTGATGATGGTTTGAATTTCATTCCCGCGCGTTTGACGTCACTGGCTTACGCGTTGGCTGGCGCAACGCATACGGCGTTGCATTGCTGGCGCACGCAGGCGCGTGCCTGGAGCAGCCCGAACGCCGGACCGGTGATGGCGGCGGGGGCGGGCGCGTTGCAATTACAGCTCGGCGGCGCCGCGATTTATCACGGTCAAACCGAACAGCGCCCACCACTCGGCTGCAAACATCCGCCGCAACCGCACGATATCCAACGCGCTCTGCGTTTGCTCGATCATGCAGTATTGATCGCCCTCGTTTTAGTCGCGCTCGCTGCGGGAATTGTCGCGTGGATTATTTAACGCCGCCGCCACACGGCGGTGATCTGGGCGCGGCGAGCGAGCGTTACGGTATTCCGCCGAGCGATTGGCTCGATCTTTCTACCGGCATCAACCCGCGCGAGTACCCGATCAAAAATATCGACACCGTTGGGTTTCGACAATTGCCAAGCGATATCGCTACGCTGTATTCAACCGTTAAAAATTATTGCAGTGCGCCAGTAAATCCTGTCGCTGCCGCAGGCTCGCAGACGCTTATTCAATGGTTGCCGCAGTTGCGATGGCATTGCGCAAGGAAAGCGGCACGCGTTGCGGTGCCGTCGATCGGATATGCCGAGCATGCATTCCGCTGGCAATGGGGCGGTCACCGGATTTTCTATTACGATCCACGCCGCACGCGCAGCATCGACGAATTGTTGCAGCGCGAAGCGATTGATGTGCTGGTGATTATCACCCCGCACAACCCACTCGCGCTCGTAATCGAGCCAACACGAATTTTGCAGTGGCGCGAAATAATTGCCGCCCGCGATGGCTGGATAATCGTCGACGAAAGTTTTATCGATGCCACACCGCAACATAGCGTAGCCAAATATACGAACCGCGAGGCATTGATCGTGCTGCGCTCATTCGGAAAGTTTTTTGGCTTGCCGGGCGTGCGCTGCGGTTTCGCATTTTGTCACGAAGCGATGGCTGCGCCATTGCGAGTTGCAATCGGGCCGTGGCCATTATCGTCGACAGCAATACAAATCGCCGAGCACGCGTATCGTGATCATGAATGGCAGCAGAAAATGCGCGGTGAATTATTCTCGATGAGTAAAGCCAATGCGTCGTTATTGCGTGAGCGGTTTGCCGGCGAACCCGCACTGATGATGACCGGCGTGTTATTCAATAGCTTTTTTCTGCCAACTTGGCGAGCAATTGAAATAGCGGAAGAATTAGGAAGAGCCGCGATTCTCGTGCGAAATATTGTGCTCGATCATGATATTGCGTTGCTGCGATTGGGTTTGGTTGATCCGGAAAAACGGGACGACTGGCGACGTTTAGTTGCGGCCTTGAACTGCGCAAAGTAGCGACAAAAACGACGACAAGCTGAAATCACTCGCTGTCAGCAGATACCTTTGACACGTAAATCCGAAGCGATTGTGGATTCTGGGTTACGAATCCGATACCCAATTATTCTCCATCACACACTGCGCCAATGCATCGGGTTCGCGCCACTGTTCCATCTGCAGCATCGGTGCTGGATAAAACTCGTCGACATGGCCGAGACACAAAATCGCGATGGGTTCGGCATCGCTCGGTATTTTCAATAATTCGCCGAGCACAGTCGGATCGAATAGCGATACCCAGCCCATACCGAGATTCTCGGCGCGTGCGGCGAGCCATAGGTTCTGAATCGCGCATGCCACCGATGCGATATCCATATGCGGCAATGTACGCCGACCGAAGATATGTGGTTCGCGCTGATCCATTAATGCGACGACGATAAGCTCCGCGCATTCGCGAATGCCTTCGACTTTGAGTTGCAGAAATTCATCTTCGCGCTGATCGAGTGCACGTGCGGTCGCACGACGTTCGTTATCGACGAGCGTATGAATTTGATGACGTAGCGAATTATCGGTGATGCGAATAAAACGCCACGGCTGCATCAATCCGACCGACGGTGCCTGATGCGCGGCCGTGAGCAGGCGTGCCATGACTATCGGCGCAATGGGGTCGGATTTGAAATGGCGCATATCGCGGCGCGCGGCAATTACGCGATAAACGGCCATGCGTTCCGCGATGTCAAAGCGGTAACTCACCACTCGACGCCTTTCTGGGCTTTTACGCCGGCACGAAATGCGTGTTTCACATCATCGATCACACTCAACGTGTCCGCGAGGTCTTTCAATTCCGGCGATGCGCCACGACCGGTAATGACGACGTGTTGATGTGGCGGCCGCTGCTTGATTGCATTGATAACTTCATCGCTGTCGAGATAACCGTATTTCAACATGTAGGTCATTTCATCGAGTAACAGCAATTGCACGCTATCGTCGGCGAGCAGGCGTTTTGCTTCGCGCCATAATGTTTGCGCGGCGGCGATATCGAGCGATTTATCCTGCGTTTCCCATGTGAAGCCGGTGCCCATCACATGAAATTCCAGTTCGGGACAGCGCTGCTGCAAAAAGAAATGTTCGCCGCAATCCATTGCGCCTTTGATGAATTGCACGACGGCTGCTTTGTAACCGTGGCCGAGTGTGCGAATCACCATGCCAAAACCGGAACTGCTTTTACCTTTACCGTTGCCGGTAATTAGCACAACGACGCCGCGATCTTCATTCGCTTCAGCGATCTTTTTATCGATCACTTCCTTTTTGCGCTGCATGCGCTGCTTGTGGCG
>CAMLJR010000114.1 GCA_946480345.1 uncultured Spongiibacteraceae bacterium | reverse complement strand
GAAAACTGCCGAAGGGGCAACTCTTCCGTGAGTTCGAATCTCACCGCCTCCGCCATTTCTCTTAATTACTCGCCAATCTCTGCAATTTCCTCTCGACCTCTGCAATATTTACTGAAATAAATTCGACCCCTTTTATGGGTTGCGTATCTGTTTGAACAAATGAATTGGCGAGCGATATCGATGGCCCACAGATTGAAGGGGCTGTATGAGAACGACGAGCAATAAAAAACCCGGCGATTGCCGGGTTTTTTATTGCTCGTTTCTACGCTTAGCGTTTTAGTTACGCTTCAGTCGCGGATCGTTGCTCGCGCGCGATGGCAAAATACGATCAGGATCGGGTTGCGCCGGTGTAGCGGTTAAAGACTCGATTTTTAAAGCCTCCGTTTTCAGCTCAACCGGTTTTACCGAACGCGGATTGAGGCGTGGATCATTGCTAGCGCGCCCATTGGTTGGGGCAGGCTCGACTTTCGGCTCCGACGCAACGACTTTGGTTTCCGGGATCGCGACAGATACCGGTGCAACTGACGCGATAGGCTCAACTGCGCTTGGGATTTCTTTCGGCTCAGGCTGCGGTGTCGTCACCACAGGCGCTGCTTCCTGGGCTTGCGACGCCGAGTCGGGTTGAGCGGAGGCTGCAACCAAGTCCAATTGCACTTGCGCGGGTATCGTGGCCACGCCTTCGGAAATGGCGTTATCGGCAATGTTTTCAATCGAGCCAATCGGCTCGGCGATTTGCCCGTCGGCTTGATCGGCCGGTCTGCGCTCACCGCGCGGACGGCGCTGACGATCGCGGCGCGGACGCTCACTACCTTCGGGGCGGGTCGCGGGTGCTGCATCCGTCACCGGGGCGACCGCGTCGTTGTTTGCAGCAACATTGACGTCATCAACCGGCGCATCGGCAACGGGTAGCGGCGCACGAGTGCGTTCGGTCTGATTGCGTGGGCGGCGGTTATTGGGCCGACGCTGGGGGCGATCGTCGCTCGACGCTGTTTCGGCAGCGTCGACGCGCGGCGCTTCGCTGCGTAAAGGTGCGGCAGCGGCAGGGCGCTCCTGTTGTGGACGGCGTTCGCCGCGCTCGCGATTGTCGGAGCGTTGCTCATCGCTGCGTTCCGGACGCTCATTGCGATTCCGATCATTCCGGCCGCGACCGCGACCGCCGCGGCTGCGTTGACCGCGACGTTGATCGGGAGAGCGGGTGCCGGTGCTCGATTTCGGTGTCGCTTCGGTAGCTGCTGGCTGCGCTTCGGGCTCGCCGAAGAACATGCCGATAATCTTGCTGAACAGGCCTGCCGGTTTTTTCGTCTCTTCCTGCGCCGGCTGCATTGGTGTCGGTGCGGGGGCGCTCGGCGCGATGAACTGAACCGCGGCTTTTTGCTGCACGGGCGCAGGCGCTTCAACTTCGTGTGCTTCTATTTCACCGTGCGCTTCCGGCTGAATTTCAAAGCTCAGCGCGGTGGCTTCTTCGATCTCGTCGTCGCGCAGCCGCTTCAATTCGAAGTGTGGAGTTTCCAGGTGAGTCGACGGCACGATCAGAATGCGGACGCTGGTGCGTTGCTCGGCCGCACTGATCGCAGCGCGTTTTTCGTTAAGCAGATAGCTGGCAACGTCGACCGGTACGATCGCGCGAATTTCGGCGCTACGATCTTTGTTCGCCGCTTCTTCAACCAGGCGCAAAATCGATAGCGACAGTGATTTGGTATCGCGGATTGTGCCTTGGCCGCTGCAACGCGGGCATACGCTGGCGTTGGTTTCTTCCAGCGATGGGCGCAGACGCTGACGCGACATTTCGAGCAAGCCGAAGCGCGAAATGCGGCCGACTTGGACGCGCGCACGATCGGGTTGCAACGCATCGCGTACGCGATTTTCGACATCGCGCTGTGCTTTGGTGGATGTCATGTCGATGAAGTCGATCACGATCAAGCCGCCGATGTCGCGCAGGCGCAATTGCCGCGCAATTTCGTCGGCGGCTTCCAGGTTGGTTTGCAGTGCTGTTTCTTCGATATCGCCGCCTTTGGTGGCGCGAGCGGAGTTGATATCAATCGACACGAGCGCTTCGGTCGGGTCGATGACGATCGAGCCACCGGATGGCAGCTGCACAATGCGTTCGTACGCGGTTTCGATCTGGGCTTCGATTTGGTAGCGATTGAATAACGGCACCGGATCCTGATACAGCCGAATCTTGCTTTGGTAATGCGGCATGATCTGTTTAACGAAGCTCAGCGCATGGTCGTAAGCTTCGGGCGTATCGATCAGCACTTGATCGATGTCGGCGCGCAGGTAGTCGCGAATCGCACGGATGATGACGTTGCTTTCTTGAAGGATCAGGAAGGGCGCGGTTTTTTCTTGCGCGGCGGCTGCAATCGCTTCCCATAGCTGCAGCAGATAGGTGAGATCCCATTGCAATTCTTCGGGGCTGCGACCGACGCCAGCGGTGCGGACGATCACGCCCATACCTTCGGGAACGTCGATCGACGACAGGGCTTCGCGCAGCTCGTTACGTTCGTCGCCTTCGATGCGGCGCGAAATGCCGCCAGCGCGCGGATTGTTCGGCATCAATACCAAGTAGCGGCCAGCGAGGCTGATGAACGTGGTCAGTGCTGCGCCTTTGTTGCCGCGCTCTTCCTTGTCGACCTGCACGATGACTTCCGTGCCTTCTTTCACCACATCTTTGATTTTGACGCGGCCGCCGATGTCACCCGGCTGGCGATAAAAGTATTCGCGAGAAATTTCTTTCAGAGGAAGGAAGCCATGACGCTCGGCGCCGAAATCGACGAAGGCTGCTTCAAGACTGGGTTCGACGCGGGTGATTACACCCTTATAAATGTTGGATTTCTTTTGTTGGCGGTTGGTGTTTTCGATATCGAAGTCATAGAGGCGCTGGCCTTCGACCAGCGCAACCCGCAACTCTTCGGTTTGAGTTGCATTGATAAGCATTCTTTTCATGTTGACGATAATCCACGGGGGAGCGGATTTATCGTTACACCATCGATGCGCAATGATGTTCAAAACGGTGTGCGATCAGCGCTAAGGAGAGTGGTGGGAATTCGCGCGGGCGCCAATGGAGGCAATCGCAACGTAGCGAATTCTAATACCGATGCATCCAGCTAATGGGGATGCGAATCTCGACCTTTAGAATCAAGGTCAACCGTTACAGGTTCAGCTTACTGATTATCAGCACGGGCGAAGTCGACTCAGGGGCGGCTTCCAGCAAGCGAGTGTTCTGGCCATGTTGAAGGCACCAGTCGCTTTGTAAAACGCCTGCCCAAAATTGCTTCGCGGGTGTTTCGAACATAACTTGCAAAAACGGTGCAACGATTATCCGCTGCACTGTTAATGATGGCGCTCACTTCGCTGCATTTAGCTGATACAGTAAGCGCCCGTTAAATTTGCAGATAGCAATACAATCGCTTCGCTATCCATCGGCACCGATCACTTGCTCGCGCTCTGACGATTCGTCGGGCGGCACTCATGCTCACGGCGCTTCGGCAATATATCAGCGATTATTAAACCTTTCAAATAGTTACATTCACCTATGACAGAAAAGAATCAGGCCGCTACTGTTCGTATCGTGGCCGTCGATGCCAATAGCGATGGCCAGCGGATCGATAATTTCCTGGTGCGAGAGCTGAAAGGTGTGCCGAAGTCGCGTATCTACAATCTGCTTCGGCGCGGCGAGGTGCGTGTAAATAAAGGAAGGGTGAAAGCCGAATACCGATTGCAGAGCGGCGATCAGGTGCGGATACCGCCGATCCGTATGGCCGAATCCGATGACTCACCTGTTTCGGTATCGACTGGTTTGGCGGATCGACTGGCCGAGGCCGTTCTGTTCGAAGACGATGCGTTGATTGTCATCGATAAGCCGTCGGGTCTGGCGGTGCACGGTGGCAGCGGAGTAAGCCTGGGGCTCATTGAAGCGCTGCGAACCATGCGTCCGCAGGCGAAGTTTCTTGAGTTGGTGCATCGACTCGATCGCGATACTTCGGGTTGCATCATGGTGGCGAAGAAGCGCAGCGCGCTGTTGAAGTTACATGCCGCTTTGCGGGGCGATGGTATCGATAAACGCTATCTCGCATTGGCAGTCGGGCAATGGCCGCGAGGGCGGACTCATGTCGATGCGCCGCTGCAAAAGAACACGCTCAAATCGGGCGAGCGAGTGGTGCGCGTAAGTGCTGACGGCAAACCCGCGCTGACACGCTTTTCGATCGTCGAGGCGTTCGAGGACGCCACATTAATAGAAGCAATACCGGTGACCGGGCGTACCCACCAAATCCGCGTGCATGCGCAATACGCTGGCCATCCGTTGGCTGGCGATGAAAAATACAGCAGTCGTGAAGATGGCCTCCGTTTCCGCGAACTAGGGCTACGCCGTCTTTTTTTGCACGCCCATTCGCTGTCGTTCGATTGGGAGGAGCAGCGGCTGTCACTTAAAGCAGAACTTCATCCTGAGCTGAAATCCTTTCTACAAATCCTTCGCAAGTAGCTGTATTCATGCTGTTTATTTTTGATTGGGATGGCACGTTAATCGATTCGGCACAACGCATTGTCGACGCGCTTCAGTCGGCCATCGCCGAATGCGGTCTCCCATCTCGAACTGAGGAGCAATCGCGCAATATCATCGGGCTCGGTCTGCCGGAAGCGATCACCGCGCTTTACCCAACGCTTTCCATTACCGGTCGTGAGGCGTTTCGGCAAAGCTATGTGAAACACTATTTGGCCGCCGATCACCACCCATGCGAATTATTTCCCGGCGTGCTCGCTACGCTGCACGCGTTGAAGGAAAAAAACTTTCATCTTGCGATCGCCACCGGGAAAAGTCGTCGCGGTTTGGATCGAGTACTCGATCAACTCGAGTTGCGCGACTTTTTCGACGCAACGCGCTGCGCCGATGAAACGCGTTCGAAGCCGCACCCGCAGATGCTGCACGAATTGCTTGGCGAGCTGAAACTGGTCACCGAGCGTGCCGTGATGGTCGGCGATACCGAATACGATCTCGCGATGGCGCGTTCAGCGGGAATGCAGTGCATCGCAGTCGACTATGGCGCGCACGCGGTCGATCGATTGCTGGCGTATGAACCGGAGCTGGTGCTGTCAGAGTTTTCGCAATTGCTTACGCATCGCTGGCTTAGATAACGGAAATTCCTGCTTGCTGTAACAACGTCACCAGTCGTATTAGCGGCAATCCGATTAATGCATTCGGGTCGTCGCCATGCATGCTCTCGAATAATGCGATCCCGAGTCCTTCCGCTTTGAAGCTGCCGGCGCAGTCGAATGGCTGTTCACGTTCCAGATAATGTTCGATCTGATGGTCGCTTAATCGCCGAAAGCAAACGCTGAAGGGTTCGATCACGGTTGTCGAAAGCCCGCTGCGACTATCGAGTAGCGTGAGTCCGGTGAGAAAAGTGACGCGTCGGCCGTTGCAGGCGCGTAATTGTTCCAGTGCGTTCGTCAGGTTGCCGGGTTTGCCCAGAATTTTGCCGTCGAGCGTGGCAACTTGGTCGCTGCCGATAATCAGGTGAGAGGGATATTTGGCCGCCAATGCAGTCGCCTTTGCTAAAGCTAGGCGTTGCACTAACGTATCGGCCGATTCATCGGGCAGTGGCGTTTCGTCGATCGAGGAGCTTTCTGCGATGAACGGCAAGCCAAGCTTATCGAGTAGCGCGCGCCGATAAATCGAGCTGGAAGCGAGAACGAGTTGCGGCATGATTGAGAAGATATCGCGGTTACGTGATGGGAAAAGGCTTGAAAAATCAGTGTTCGCGCGCCGCGAAATAATTTTGACAGGCGCGGAGGTCGGCCCTATGATTGCGCGCCTATGTCAAGCACCCCCCTGCCCAAACAGGTCGATGTTCGCAGGTTGATCGCGGTCGATACGACGCTTTCGGCGCGGGAACCGCTGTCCAAGTTCTCGCGCGTGGCCGACATGTTAGTGTCGAGCGATGGCGACGTCGATATCGATTTGCACTTCTACCGCGATGAACAGGGCATCAGGCGCATCGATGGTGAAGTTGTGGCACAGCTGCAGGTGCAGTGTCAGCGTTGCATGAAGCCGATGGCGCTGCCAGTCGATTCGCGTTTCGCCGTAGCGGCGGTATGGTCGGATGACGAAGCGGTACGTTTGCCGAAAGATGTCGAACCATACATCGTCGGCGAAGGCTTGCAGGATGTTAGGGATCTGATCGAAGACGAACTCATTCTTTGTGTTCCCTACGCCAGTTATCACGACATTGGTGAGTGCTCGATGAGTTACACGCCGGCGGAACCAGAAGCGCCGGTTGCGAGCAAGGAAAAACCGAATCCGTTCAAAGTGCTGGAACAGTTAAAGTCCGGCAAGTAGTGAATGTTCTAGCAATTAGTGTTTAACGAGGAATGCCTCCATGGCCGTACAACAGAACCGTAAATCCCGCTCACGTCGCGATATGCGTCGCGCGCACGATGCATTGACTGGCCCGACATTGTCCGTCGATGCCACCAGCGGCGAAACTCATCGTCGCCATCACGTGACCGCCGATGGTTTTTACCGCGGTAAGAAAGTAATTCAGACCGGCGACGACGAATAAGCGCTGTTGGCGAAACCACTTCGCATTGCATTCGATGTCATGGGCGGAGACTACGGTCTCCGCTCTTCGCTTCCCGCCGCTGTAAATAGCCTCAAACACTTTTCTCATCTGCATATTGTTCTGGTTGGCGACGCCGATCGGATTCGTGCCGAATTGCCGTTGCTGCCCGATCGTTTGAGCATTGTCGACGCGAAACAAATCGTCGAAATGAACGATCGTCCGGCGCGGGCGATGCGCCAAAAACATCAATCATCAATGCGTATCGCGCTCGATTTGCTGGCCGAGCAGCAAGTTGATGCTGTGGTTAGTGCGGGCAACACCGGCGCGCTAATGGCGATGGGATTGCTCGTACTTAAAACGCTTCCAGGTATCGACCGTCCCGCGATTGCTGCTTCTGTGCCTACACGGAGCGGTCAATGTTTATTGCTCGATCTCGGCGCCAACGTCGATTGCGATGCGAATCAATTACAGCAATTTGCTCGAATGGGAAGTGCACTGGTTGCGGTTGAGGGTGTTAACAAGCCGCGTGTGGCATTGCTGAATATCGGCGTCGAAAGTAATAAAGGTAATGATTTGGTGAAAGCGGCGGCGGAGCTGTTGTCGCGCGATGCACACATCAATTATTGCGGTTTCGTCGAAGGCGATACCTTGTTTCGCGGTACCGCGGATGTGGTGGTTTGCGACGGCTTTGCTGGCAATATCGCATTGAAAGTATGCGAAGGCGCCGCGAGTCTGATTGCGAAAAAACTAAAGCAGCATTTCAGCCGCACTATCTTCACCCGTATCGCAGCGATATTTGCGCTACCGGTTTTACGCGCACTTTATCGCGAGCTTGATCCGCAACAATATAACGGTGCCTGCCTGCTCGGCTTGCGCGGAGTTGTTGTAAAGAGTCACGGTAATAGTTCTATAACAGGCTTCGAAAGTGCCATTACGCGCGCAGTTAATGCAGTTGAGAATAATCTGCTCGATGCAATTGCACGTCACAGTGAGATAAAGCTGGAGAAACAACAATGAACAGCAACCAATTGGCTTTTGTATTTCCGGGGCAGGGTTCGCAAAAAGTGGGCATGCTTGCTGAGATTGCCGATGCGTTTCCGATCGTGACCCAAACATTCGCCGAAGCGTCCGACGCGCTCGGCTACGACATGTGGGCATTGATTCAGCAAGGCCCGCAGGAAGAATTGAATCTCACCGAAAAAACACAGCCGTTGTTGTTGACGTCAAGCGTTGCGCTATGGCGCGTATGGCAGCAAAAAAATGGTGTTCAACCGAGCTTGCTTGCGGGCCATAGCCTTGGTGAATTTTCCGCGCTTGTTTGTGCAAATACGATCGCATTTGCCGACGCGGTGAAATTGGTGCGTGCGCGCGGTCAATTCATGCAGACGGCAGTGCCGGTTGGAGAGGGCGCAATGGCGGCAGTGTTGGGGCTTGAAGATGCGCAACTCGCGCAGATATGCGCGGATGCGAGCAAGGATGGCGGCGTTGTCGAAGCCGTTAATTTTAATGCGCCGGGGCAGGTCGTTATCGCGGGTACTGTCGCTGCGGTCGATCGCGCGATTGAACTGTGTAAAGCGGCCGGTTCAAAACGCGCATTGCCTCTACCGGTAAGCGCGCCTTTCCATACGTCTTTGATGCGACCGGCGGGCGATAAGCTGAAAGAGGCGATGGTGGATTTGAAATTTTCGGCGCCGACCATTCCTGTCGTGCACAACGTGCATGCACAACCTGAAACCGATCCGCAAAAAATCAAAGCGATTTTGTTTGAACAGATTTTCAGTCCGGTACGCTGGGTGCAATGTGTCGAATACATTGGCGCGCATGGAATTACCGCAGCGATCGAATGTGGGCCAGGCAAGGTGCTCGGTGGTTTGATCAAGCGCATCGATAAAAATATCGGTTGCCTCAGTATCGAAGATTGCGCGGGCCTCGAAGCCGCGCTCGCAAATTAACTGCGGGAGATGACAATGAGCGACAACACAGACAAACAACAAAAAGTAGCGTTGGTCACCGGCGCTAGTCGCGGTATCGGCCGCGCTATAGCGGAAATGTTAGGCCGTCAGGGGCTGATCGTTATCGGCACTGCTACCTCGCAAGCGGGCGCCGATGCAATCGATGCGCGCCTGAAAGAAGCGGGCATTAACGGTGCTGGCATGATGCTTAACGTTACCGACAGCGCAGCAATCGAAGACGTCATCAAAACCATTACCGAGAAATTCGGTACGCCGACGGTGCTCGTCAACAACGCCGGCATTACTCGCGACAATCTTTTGATGCGCATGAAAGATGAAGAGTGGGACGAGGTGATCGATACCAATCTCAATGCGATTTATCGGGTGACCAAAGCTTGTTTGCGCGGCATGACCAAAGCGCGCTGGGGCCGAGTCGTTAATATCAGCTCGGTAGTGGGCTCGATGGGTAACGCCGGTCAGTCCAATTACGCCGCCACCAAAGCCGGTATGGATGGCTTCACGCGCGCGCTGGCCCGCGAGATCGGTTCGCGCGCCATCACAGTGAACAGCGTCGCGCCCGGCTTCATCGATACTGACATGACCCGGGAACTGCCGCAGGAGCAACGCGATATGCTGGCAAAGCAAATTCCGCTCGGTCGTCTTGGTGGCGCAGAAGAAATCGCAGCGGCCGTTGCATTTCTGGTTAGCGATGGCGCGGCTTATATAACGGGCGAAACATTGCACGTTAATGGCGGCATGTACATGGCCTAATAGGTCGTTAAAAATTAAATAAGTGTCTGATTCAGAAAGTTTTTCCGATTAACTTTGAGTAATTTTTCGCGCCGCGTATTTCCTTGCGGACAAAAACGGGTAAAATGCCGGCCTTCACCGCCGCGACGAAATATTTTTGCCGAACTTAATTGTCACGGTTTGCGTCCCGCAGAGCAGCGAGCGGGCAACAGTTTATTTGAACCTAGGAGTCAATAAAAACCATGAGCAGCATCGAAGAACGCGTCAAGAAAATCGTCGCTGAACAACTGGGCGTAAAAGAAGAAGACGTACAACCGTCCGCTTCGTTCGTCGAAGATCTGGGTGCCGATTCCCTTGACACGGTGGAGCTGGTGATGGCTTTGGAAGAGGAATTCGAAACTGAAATTCCCGATGAAGAAGCCGAAAAGATCACCACTGTTCAATTGGCTATCGACTACATCAAAAATAACCTGCAATAAATTGGCGGCGCTGGTCGCCGTAATTCTGCAGTGAATACTCGCAAAAGCCGTCTCTATGTTGAATAGAACGGCTTTTGTTTTTTCTGTCGTTCGTAAATTAATTTTTAAAAATCGTTTATCGATTTTAATTGCTCGTTACCATCGGTCGCTGCGTACTATTAACCCGGCGATCTTTATTGCCGGGTTAATAGTCAACGCACGATGCGTTTAATGCGGCTTTAGCCGCGTAGATCAAATACATCAGGAAGATGTATTTGATCGCCTGGTTAATAGTGACAACGTATTGTTGGGAGTGTGTTGTGTCT
>CAMLJR010000113.1 GCA_946480345.1 uncultured Spongiibacteraceae bacterium | reverse complement strand
CGCGCGAGCTTCGCGATTTTTTCGATATCGGCGGCGGTGATGCTCATGGGTTGCTCCAGAATTTGATGTGCGACGCCAGACACACCCTGAAAAATGCGCTTCACGACGCGGTCGATGACCGCGTACAACGCTGAAATCGCAGAACAATTTGAAGTGGCGGCGGGTGCGTAAAACCGCGCCAAGTTAACATATTTGCGCCTTGCCCAGAATCCCCGCGATTGATAGAGTGGCGCGCTTGCAGTTTCCACAAACTGATAAATAGGATGCCGCCAGCCGCGCACCGCGCGAGCGCCTCAAGGACATCCCCCATACAGGTAAACCACAGGTAATCAATTCATGCTGAAGCGGATCCGAGGGATGTTCTCGAGCGATCTGTCCATTGATTTGGGCACCGCGAACACTCTCATTTATGTGCGCGATCAAGGCATCGTGCTCGACGAACCATCGGTTGTGGCGATTCGTACCCACAACGGCCAGAAAACTATCGAAGCGGTCGGGATGGAAGCGAAGCGGATGCTCGGTCGCACACCCGGCAATATCACCGCCATCCGTCCGCTGAAAGACGGCGTTATCGCCGACTTCCAGGTCACCGAAAAAATGCTGCAGTACTTCATTGCGAAGGTACACAAGCACAGTTTCATTCGTCCCAGCCCGCGCGTGCTCGTGTGCGTGCCGTGCAAATCGACGCAAGTCGAGCGCCGCGCGATTCGCGAATCATGCCTCAGCGCCGGCGCGCGCGAAGTGCGGTTGATCGAAGAGCCGATGGCAGCGGCGATCGGCGCCGGTCTCGATGTCGAAGCCGCATCCGGTTCGATGGTCGTCGATATCGGCGGCGGCACCACTGAAATCGCGATCATCTCGTTGAACGGCGTGGTGTATTCGGATTCGGTGCGCATCGGCGGTGATCGTTTCGACGAAGCGATCGTGTCACACGTGCGTCGTACCTATGGCAGCCTGATCGGCGACGCCACTGCCGAGCGCATCAAGCAGGAAATCGGCTGCGCCTTTGCCGGCAGCGAACTGCGCGAAATCGACGTGCGCGGACGTAATCTGGCCGAAGGCGTACCGCGCAGCTTCACGCTGAACAGCGACGAAATCCTTGAGGCGTTGCAGGAGCCGCTGACCAACATCGTGCAGGCGGTAAAACGCGCGCTCGAACAGTCGCCGCCCGAACTGGCTGCCGATATTGCCGAAAAGGGCATCGTGATGACCGGCGGCGGCGCGTTGCTGCGCGATATCGATCGCCTGCTCGCTGAAGAAACAGGCCTGCCCGTAGTGATTGCTGAAGATCCGCTGACCTGCGTTGCGCGGGGTGGCGGCAAGGCGATGGAGATGATGGATCGGCATCACCTGGATCTATTGTCCACCGAGTAATTGTTCTGTCCCGGCCGGTCGTTCGACTGGCCGTTTTCCCGGTGGGGTGAAACATCAAACCGCTTTTCCATAAAGGCCCCTCCATTGGTCTGCGCATCCTGGTGGTGTGCATCCTTTCTTTCATTCTCATTTTGGGTAGTCGTCAGTGGCCGTGGCTGCGTGAAGCGCAATCACAGCTGTCTGTACTCGCAACGCCGTTTTACTGGCTGGCGGATTTGCCGACCAGCGTAAGCGAGTGGGGCAGCCATACCCTCCGCGATTGGCGCAGTCTGTATAAAGAAAACGAAGAGTTACGTCAGCAGACATTGATCCTTCAAGCCAAGATCGAAAAAATGGCGTCGCTCTCGGCCGAGAACGCACGTTTACGCCAGCTCCTCAACTCCTCGGCGCATCTCGACGACAGCGTGCTGATCGCCGAGTTGATTGGCGTGTCGTCGGACCCGCTGCGCCATATCGTCGTGATCAACAAGGGGCGTGATGCCGGTGTGTATGTCGGCCAGGCAGTCATCGATGCGCGCGGTCTTGTTGGTCAGGTGATCGAAGTCAGCGCCTACTATTCGCGCGTGATGCTGATCACCGATAGCACGCACGCGGTACCGGTGCAGGTTAATCGCAACGGCGTGCGCGCCATCGCCGAAGGCAGCGGTTTGATCGACGAACTACAGCTCGCGCATGTCGCGACAACGATGGACATCAAAGTCGGCGATCTGCTGGTCACGTCGGGGCTCGGCGGGCAATTCCCGATTGGCTATCCGGTGGCGGTGGTCACGTCGGTCGATAGCAGTTCGAATTCGTTCATGAAAGTACGGGCGCGACCGATGGCGCTGCTCGATCAAAGCCGCCATTTGCTGTTGATTTTCCGCGAGCGCGGCGCGCTGCCCGAACCACAGGGATTGCCGAACGAAGACGTCGAGGCTGCGCAATAACATGGCGGTGCAAGCGAACGGTCGGCCGATCATTTTCGCCACACTCGCTATCGCACTCTGGCTCAGCATCATTCCGCTGCCCGACTGGGCGCGCTGGGCGCGGCCCGAGTGGGTGGCGATGGTGCTGATTTACTGGGTCATCGCATTGCCCCATCGGATCGGCATCGGCAGCGCGTTCGTTACCGGGCTGGTACTCGATCTGGTCGAAGGTTCGCCGCTCGGTGAAAACGCCTTCGCGCTGTCGATCATCGCCTATCTCGGTCTGATTCTTTATCAACGCATGCGAATGTATGCCGGCTGGCAGCAGGCCGGTATCGTGTTCGTGCTGGTCGGCTTGAACCAGTTGCTCTGCCACTGGGTGCAGACGTTGACTACCAAGGTCATGCCGACGATGTTGTTTCTGCTGCCGGCCCTGGTATCCGCATTACTCTGGCCGACGGTCATGCTGTTGCTGCGCAAAGTGCGTCGACAATTTGCGATCACCTGACGCTATCGGTTCACTCGATCCCAAGGATGCTCTAACGAATGCTCTATCTCGCTTCGCAATCGCCGCGTCGGCGCGAATTACTCGCGCAGATTGGCGTTCAGCACCAAGTCGTGGCGGCATCGATCGACGAAAGCCGGCGATCCGGCGAACCCGCCGAGCAGTATGTGCAGCGGCTTGCGCGCGAAAAGGCGGCGGCCGGCTGGCGACAGTTGCCGATTCTGGGGTTATCCGCCGCGCCGGTGCTCGGTGCGGACACCGCAGTAGTGGTCGATGGCGACATCCTCGGCAAACCGAGCGATGCCGCTGATGCACAGATGATTTTGCGGCGGCTATCCGGGCGCAGTCACGATGTGATGACTGGCGTTGCAATTTGCGATGGCGTTAGCGAGCAAGTACGAATCAGCCGCACGCGCGTGTGGTTTCGCGCTCTCGATGACGATGAAATTGCGCGTTATTGGAATACCGGCGAACCTGCCGATAAAGCGGGTGCCTACGGTATTCAAGGATTCGCGGCGACATTTGTGGAGCGTATCGACGGCAGCTATAGCGGCGTAGTCGGGCTGCCGCTGTTTGAAACCGCCGAACTGCTGCGGCTTTATGGTTTTATGGGACAGTAATTTATGGCCTTATGGAATAGCTAGATGAATGAAGAAATCCTGATCAATATCACCGCGCTCGAAACGCGTGTGGCGCTCGTTGAAAACGGTGTACTGCAGGAAATCTACATTGAGCGCGAGCGCTCAAAAGGCATCGTCGGCAACATTTATAAAGGCACCGTCGCGCGTGTGTTACCCGGTATGCAGGCGGCATTTATCGATATCGGTCTCGATCGCGCCAGTTTTCTGCATGTGTCGGATATTTTTCTGCAAGACGAAGACGGCATGGAGCAGCGCCCGGCGGGAAATGGTATCGAGCCGCCGGATATTCGCACCGTGCTGCGCGAAGGGCAGTCGGTGGTGGTGCAAGTCAACAAAGATCCGCTCGGCACCAAGGGCGCGCGATTGACCACGCATTTATCGATTTCATCGCGCTTTCTGGTGTACATGCCGCAGACCGCGCATATTGGTATTTCGCAACGCATAGAGGATGAGAGCGAGCGCACGCGGCTGAAAGCGCTGCTGGAATCCTGCGTCGAAGCCGAAGGCATGCAAAACGCTGGCGGCTTTATTATTCGCACCGTTGCCGAGGGTGCGGGCGAGCCCGAATTTCTCGCCGATATCCGCTTTTTGAAAAAGCTCTGGCGGGCTCTGCGTGAACGTATCGATACGCTCAGCGCGCCCGCGATCATTTACGAAGACCTGCCGCTGTTTCTGCGCACGATGCGCGATATGGTGCGCCCCGGTCTCGAAAAAATCCGCATCGATTCCGCGGCGAATTATCCGCGCGTCGAAGCATTCGCACGCGATTACATTCCGGAAATTTGCGAACGCATCGAGCTGTATAAAAGCGATCGCCCTCTATTCGATTTATACGGTCTCGAAACCGAAATTCAAAAAGCGCTCGGTCGCAAAGTCGAATTGAAATCGGGTGGCTATCTGATCATCGATCAAACCGAAGCGATGACGACGGTCGATGTAAATACCGGCGCGTTTGTCGGGCATCGCAATCTCGAAGAGACGATTTTCAAAACCAATCTCGAAGCGGCGACGGCGTTGGCGCGACAACTGCGCGTACGCAATCTCGGCGGCATCATCATTATCGATTTCATCGATATGAAAGATCCCGAGCATCGCCGGCAGGTGTTGCGCACGTTTGAAAAAGCAATGGAGCGCGATTACGCGAAAACCAGCATTACCGGCGTATCGGAATTAGGCCTCGTCGAAATGACGCGCAAGCGCACGCGCGAAAGTCTCGGTCACGTGCTGTGTGTGCCATGTCCGGTGTGCGAAGGCCGCGGTTCGCTGAAATCGCCGGAAACCGTGTGCTACGAAATCTTTCGCGAAATTCTGCGCGAAGCGCGCATGTACGATAACGATAAATTACTCGTGCTCGCATCGCAGGAAGTCGTTGATCGTCTGCTCGATGAGGATTCGCATATCGTCGCCGATCTCGAAGTGCATCTCGGCAAAACGATTCAATTCCAGGTCGAAGTGATGTATTCGCAGGAGCAGTTCGATGTGGTTTTGCTTTAACCGCAACATGAATTGCTCGGAGTAAGGGCGTGATACCGCTGCGTCTTTCAGGACCGTCAGCGACAGGGATGTCGCTGACGAGCTATAGGGACATACTTGCCGCGTGTCCGGAAAGGCGCAGCGGTATCGCGACCGGTGATATGGCTACCAGCCTCCATTTGCGAGCCGTTAAATGCAATCGCGCACGACATTAATCTGGATCAATCGCCTGCTATGGACCGTACTGGTCAGCGCGGTGCTTCTATTCGCGTCGGTGGTGAGTCTGGGGCGTTATTACATTCCGTATGTCGAAGACAATCGGCAGCAAATTGTCGATCTGCTGAATAAGCGCACGGGGCTGCATTTCAGCGTCGGCCATCTATCGGGGCGGTGGCAGCATTTATCGCCGTATTTCGTTATCGACGATTTGCGTCTACGTAATCCGCAAAAACCTGAACAAGTCATTTTGCATATTCGCCATGCAGAGTTGCGGCTTGGTATTTTTCGCAGCATCGCGGCGCGCACATTGGCGATCAGTGAATTAAAGGGCGATGGCGTCGCACTGCAATTGGAGGAGGCGCCGCTCGGCCGGTGGCATTTGCCGGGTTTTGTTTCATCGAAACAAATTGAATTGCAGCCACTGCGTAATCTGCTTGCCGCGATCTATCGCGCCAATCTAAGCAATACGCGCATCAATCTTCGGTTCTTCTCCGGCGGCAGCGCGCAACTGGACGGACAAGCGATGCGATTGCAGCGCGCGGGTGAATTCCGCCGACTCAATCTCGCCATGACCTTCGCGCAAGGCGGCGCGCCGGTGACATTGATAATCGAAACGCATGGCGATCTGCGCGGCAATAATTTTTCCGTGCGTAGTTATGCAGGATTTCGCGGTGTCGATTTGACGCCGATGCTGCCGGCGATAAAAACATTTGGTATCGAATTGCAACACGGCCGCATCGATGGTGAAGCGTGGCTCGACCGCCGCAACAATGGCGATATTGAAGTGCGCGGCAACGTCGGCGTGCCGTGGCTCGATATCGCCGGTTTCGGCGGCGATAATTTTGCACCGATCAAAAATATTCACGCGCAGTTCTTATGGCGCGGCGATGAGCGGCAGCAACGTATCTGGCTGTCGCAACTGCAAGGACAGTGGAATCAGACGCCGTTAGATTTTCGTCATACGACCATCGCCCTGACGAAAGCCGTGCCGCAGCAGCTGCATTTGGCTATGCCCGAGCTCGCGTTAAATGTTCTGCGCGATAGCTTGCTTGCCGATCCGCAATTGGCCGACAGCATGCGCAAACCGCTCGCTGCATTAGCGCCAGCGGGTACGCTGCGTAATTTGCATATCGATCTTCCCTTCACCGCCGACGGAAAAGAGCAACTGCGATTGCGCGCGCAGCTCGACCAGATCGATGTGCAGCCGTGGCAGGGCGCACCCGGTGCCAGCGGTGTCACCGGCTATCTGGATATGGGGCTGCGCGATGGTCGTGTCGATCTGGTCAGCGAAAATTTCGCGATGACATTTCCGAATGTGTATCGCCAGCCGTTGAAATTCGACGGGGTGCGCGGGCAAGTGCGCTGGCTGATCGACGGCGAACATATTCTGGTTAATAGCGGACCGATGCCGGTGCGTGGCGATGCGGGCACTGCCACCGCGCAGTTCGCGCTCGATCTACCGGTGCATCGCGCCAGCAAACCGCTGATGACGTTGATGGTCGGTTTGCAAAATTCAGCGGCGCAATATCGCGATTTATTTATTCCGTACACATTGCAACCCAGCCTGCTCGACTGGCTTCGGCAATCGATTCGCGGCGGCGCGTTGCCGAGCGGCGGATTTATTTATCGCGGCTCGCTGCTCGCCAACGATCGCGCGAATAACACGGTGCAGTTATTCCTTGATGTACACGATGCCGAATTGAAATTTCAGCCGGATTGGCCAGCGCTGCACGACTTGCAAGCGAAGGTGTGGGTCGACGATGGCGATCTGCTGGTCGAAAGTCCATCGGCGCGCATGTTCAATCGTGTCGCGCTGCGCGATATCAATGTCGAATTACATCATCCCGAAGAAGGTAGTTGGCTCACTGTGCGAGGTTCGGCGCAAGGCAGCGGCGACGATGTATTGCGCGTGCTGCGCGAAAGCCCGCTGCGACAGCGTGTCGGCGCGACACTCGATAAGTGGCGCTGGAAAGGCGGTGCTCACGCAACGCTCGATTTAGGCATTCCATTGAGTGGAACGCGCGCGCATCAAATTGCGGTCGATGCAGAGTTGGGTCCTGGTGAATTAACGTTGGGCACGGAGCGCATTGTGCTGAAGGATGTGCGCGGTCCGCTGCAATATCGCAGCGACGGTGGATTGCGATCCGATGCCATTGTCGCGAAATGGTACGACAAACCCGTCACCGCAAAATTGATCACCGCGGCCGATGGCAATATCGATATTCAGGCGCGCGGCCACATCGGCATGGCGGATTTGCAGGATTGGTTGCAGCAACCGCTATTCGCGCATGCAAATGGCCAAACGCCTTTCGATGCCACGCTGCATCTTGCAGGCGAAAACAGCAGCTTGGAGGTGCGTTCGGATTTGCAGGGGGTGGAATTCACATTGCCGCCCCCCTACGCGAAACAGGCGGGTGAAGTATTGCCGTTACATGTTGGAATGGCGCTCGGCGCGCAGCGGCAGATATACGCCGAACTCGGTGACAAAGCCGATCTGCGTTTGCGCTGGGATGATGAACAAGAATTGGATGCGGGTGTGTTGCGATTGGGTCGCACCGGCAAAAATACATTTGTCACCGGCCATATGCTGGTAACGGGGCGCATCGCTGAACTGGATCTCGGCGCATGGCGCAATATTTTTTCGCAACCGCAACCGCAACCGCAACCGCAACCGCAACCGCAACCGCAACCGCAACCGCAACCGCAAATCGGCGGAACGGCATCCTCGATTGCCGATCCAGCGCTCGCGTTGCAAATACGTGATTTACAAATTGGCAATGTCGCGGTCGTCGGCCAAAGCTTGCGCGATGTCGTTGCTTCGGCGCAGCGCGATGCCACCAGTTGGCAAATACGGCTGCGCTCGCAACAGCTCGCCGGCACGATCAGAGTGCCGGACGACACTATCGAGCCGTGGCGTTTGCAATTCGATTACGTGCATCTACCGGCGCCAAAAAAGGCGGATGCCGTAGCCGCAGCGGTACCATCGAATCTCGAGCAAATCGATCCATCGCAAGTGATCGCGATGAATGTACGCGTCAATCGGCTGTGGCGCGGCGGTGAAGAAATCGGCTGGCTCGATCTCCAGGTTCGACCATTGCCGGATGGCATGTTGTTGCAGCAAATAAACGGCAGCGTGCGCGGTGTGGCGATAGTCCCGCGCGGCGATACGCCGGCGAGTCTGCGCTGGACCAGACGCAACGGCGAGCATCGAAGCGAATTTAACGGCCGGCTGATCGTCGACGATATTCGCGAGCCGCTGCAGCGTTGGCGCTACGAACCAGTACTGACGTCGAAGCACGGTCGCGCCGACATCGAGCTGGCGTGGCCGGGTCGACCGGATGAATTCAAATTTGTGCTCGCTGAAGGTAAGGCGGAGCTGCGTGTGGATGATGGACGCTTTCTGAAAGCGTCATCATCGGCCACCGGTGCGCTGAAAGTTGTCGGCGTATTTAACTTCGCGAATTTCCTGCGTCGTCTGCAACTGGATTTCTCCGACGTATTTAAAAATGGCGTCAGCTTCGACGACATGCGCGGAGGCTTCGTAATTCGCGATGGCGTGCTCGCCACGGCGGAACCGTTCGAAATCAAAAGCCCCGGAAGTCGTTTCCGGCTCGCAGGCACTATCGATTTCAATAGCGATCAAACCGACATGGAGTTAGTGGCAACGTTGCCGGTCGCCAGTAATTTACCCTGGGTTGCCGCGCTTGCGGCGGGCTTGCCGGTGGCGGCGGGCGTTTATGTTGCGAGTAAAGTGTTCGAAGATCAGGTCGATCGTTTTGCCAGTGCGTCGTATGCGGTGACCGGTCCGTGGGCTGATCCGCAAGTCAAATTACGTCGCGTGTTCGACGATAAATTGCCGCAGAAATCGAATGAGCCCGCGCAATCGACCGAATCTTCGCCTGCGACCGAACAGTCGGCATCCAAGGAACAATTGCCATGAGCAAACCTGCTGCCACGAACAAACCTATTGCCACGAACAAACCTACGGCCGTGAGCAAAATCAGTGTGGCGGCGGTGCAGATGATTTCCGGTGCCGACCTTGAAACGAATTTGGCGAACGCGGAAAAATTAATTGCACAAGCTGCGAATGCCGGCGCGAAATTAATTGTGCTGCCCGAAGCATTCGCTTTATTTCTCGGGAGCGAACAAAAACAACTCGGCGCTAACGAAGCCGGATCGCAACCGCGTGTGCGTACATTTCTCGCTGCTCAGGCGAAACTGCATCGCGTATGGATCGTCGGTGGTACGGTACCGGTGCTGGATCACGATCCGCAACGTCCGCGCGCCGCGTGTTTCGTTTACGACGACAGCGGCAATGAAGTTGCACGTTACGACAAAATGCATTTATTCGATGTGGATGTCGGCGATAAGCAGGGCAGCTACCGCGAGTCCGATTCGTATCAACCAGGCACCGAGGTTGTCACTGTGCCAACGCGGTACGGTTGCGTTGGCATCGCGGTCTGCTACGACTTGCGCTTTCCCGAATTATTTCAATTACTGCGCGAACAGGGCGCGGAAATTATCGTGCTGCCCTCCGCATTCACGCGCAAAACCGGCCTCGCGCATTGGTTGCCGTTATTGCGGGCACGCGCGATCGAAACGCAGTGTTATTTGATCGGCGCGAATCAGGGCGGACAACATTCGTCAAAGCGCCACACGTCGGGCGGCTCGGTGATTATCGACAGCTGGGGCGAGGTATTGGCGGAAGTGGGATTCGGTGAGTGTGTCGTCAGCGCCGAAATTGATCTCAATAAATTGCACAACGAGCGACGCGCAATGCCGGTGATGCAGCATCGCAAGTTTTCGATCTCGCCTAAGCCCGAGTAAACGATTTCGGAATGATTGCGTTGTAACGATTAGAGTTCGGCCAGCTCGCGCAAATAGCGAAATAATTTTCGCGCGGCCGCCGGTGGTTTTTGCTGTTCGCGTTCTTTCACCGCTGCTGTAATTAATTGCCGCAAATGCTGGCGATCGGTATTCGGATAATCGGCCAGCACCTTTTCCATTGCCGGTAAACCCGTAGCGATAATTTCATCGCGCAATTGTTCGAGTGCATGGAATTGCTGATTGCGCTGCTGTCGACCATTTTGCAGTTCTTCATA
>CAMLJR010000112.1 GCA_946480345.1 uncultured Spongiibacteraceae bacterium | reverse complement strand
ATGTGCATTTCCACTGGCACTTTCGCGGCATGCAGCGCGTTGTAGTAAGCGATCGGATTCGCTGGCGACAGCAGCTCATCGGTGGTTGTATGAAAGATAAATGTCGGCGGTGTATTCGACTTGACGTTCTGCGACGGCACCAGCTCACGCAGTACTTTTTCGTTTGCTTTGCTATCGATGAACTTCAATCGCGTGGCGTGTGATTTATCCATCAATATCGCCGGATAACCGAGCACGGCGAAGTCGGGACGACTGCTGACTCGATCGATGGGGTCCGCTGCATTCGCGTTACCTACATCAAAAAGAGTGGATGCCATTGCAGTCAAATGACCGCCTGCAGAAAATCCAATCATGCCAATGCGATTCGGATCGATTCCATACTCTTCGGCATGCGCGCGCACCCACCGAATCGCTCGCTGCGCATCATGCAATTGCACGGGATGTTTATAGCCAAAACTCGCCAGCCGGTAATTCAGCACGAACGCGGTGACGCCATGCGCGGCAAACCAATCGGCTACCTGCCTCCCCTCGTGACCTGTCGCCAATCCTTGATAACCCCCGCCTGGTACAACAATGATGGCGGTACCATTTGCGACTGCGCCATCGGTGGTGATTGGCGTCAGCGTCGGCATATCGTTTTTACCTTCACCTCGCGCATCGGGCGCACGCCCTTCCCACAATGGAATTTGTTTTAACTGCAATGCCGCAAAAAAATCCGTAACGATCGGCACCGGTCGAGCCGCTCCGGGTTTACTGACAGCACCTGGCGTACGCGCAAGCTCTTCACTTATTGCTCGCATTTTGTCGTCGGTCAGAATAGTAGGTGCATATACCTTGAGCCCGCTCAGACTCAATCCATGCGCCTGCGCAATCTGCGGCGAATTGAAGATCACTGGCGCGTGTTTAATCAGGACTGCGCGCGCGGCGTCGTTATCGAGTAACTCGCCGATTGTCGAATCGACCGTTAGCTGCTTTTCCGTAGCTGCACCGACCAACCCCCCGGCCAGAAACAAAACAATTGCAAAAAAACAGACATATCCGCGACTCGAGGTTGTGCGAAGCATAATTTTCTCCGTTTATTTTTTTTGTTTGATACCAACATCCTTGTTCTGCGATGTGTCCTTACTTGTTTCGTAATTCGCCAGGCATAACCTCGACCAAATTAATCGGCCCGATCAATCCCGCCGCAACAAGCTCATCGGCATACCTTTTCATATGCGAATATTTCGGATCGTCCGCGAGTGCGCGACCGACGAAATAATTACGCAGCGGCGCCGCCACCTTGACCTCGATAACATTGTTGCCTTGCTGCAGCGCAGCCGTGATATCGACGATGAATGGCGGGATGCTCGCCCGGCTGACTTGCTGACCATTGACGATGACCTCGGCACTGCCTTGTACCAAACCAAGATTCAATAGATAGCGTGCGTCAGCGAATTTACTTTCGAGTGCAAATTGCTGCGTATAAACACCGGGACCTTTCGCATGTTTCAGCTCAGCAATATCGCGCCAGTCCTGAAGCGTGGTTAATTCCTGCGAATAATTACCGAGAGAGAAATGCCACTCCTTTAAATTCCATTTCTTTTGTGCGAGAGCACTCAACAACGTATCGGGCATTTGAGGCTTCAGTGTCTGCGGCATGGGCACACCGACAATAAGGAAGCGACTCTCGAAGCCGCCGAGCTGTAACTCGATGCCGTTCGTTGTTGTGCCGACCGGCCATGCCACACCCTGCACGGCATCGAACCACCACATTGTTTGCTTCGAAGTCGTTTGCAGCACAACCGTATCGGTAGCGGCATTCTGATTCGCGAAGAAATAAACGAAATTGCCATCGCCAAGCGCGCGACGATAATTTTTAATCGTCGTCTCGTTGTTGTACTTGAATAGTGCTTGCGATTGCTGCTGAAGTTTATTGGCGATCTGCACAGCATCAAACGCAATCTGCTGCCCACCACTGCTCAATACTTGTTGTGCTAATTCCGAAATTTCGCGATCGCCTTTCGCAGCGTCGTTGAAACCCGGTTGTTCGCTCGGCAACGAGCCCGCAAAATAAATTGGAGTGCCCGCGCGGGCGAGATGCGCGAGACTTTGCAAGGTCGATTGTTCAATAGTTTTTACATTCGGCAACAACACCGTTTGATAACTACCGCTCGATGCGGTTAATGCACCTGCACTAACTTTACCGCTCTGTAGTGCGTCACCGTTGACCCAGGCCCAACTAATACCGCGACGATCCAACTCTTGCACCAGTGGTAGCAATTGCTTCACCCACTCCGCGCGGCCATCGCCCTTCACATGCGGCAGATGCATTAATTGCTCAAGTTGTTTTTTGCCGGCAGTTAGCTCCGGTGCCTCGCCCGCTGTTTTTCGTGGATCAGCATCGGGTATCTCGCCTTTCAGCAGCGCTTCGCGATGCTCACCTTCGGGGTTCGTGCCGTTGAAACCGAGATAGGGGTAATAAATTAAAACATCGATCGACGGCGTTCCCTGACGCAACAGATTCTGACTGCGTGCAATGTATGTATTCACTACTGGAATGTCCGGCCACAGCGAGGTATTGCCGGCACCGACATGCGATGAGAAATGCGCCGGATTTTGCGGTCCGCTAAATGGCGCCCAACCTTCATCACCGAACGGGCTGGGCGTATCACCCTTCCACGGATACGGCGTGCCGTGATAGATGATGTGATTGACGCCAGCCAAAAACGATTTATCTGCAGCTGCCTTAATTTTGCGTGCGGTCGTTGTGTAATCGCGATTTATCCAGACGAACGATTCCTGACTTACAAGCGGTTTGCCATACAACGCTGCTGCGGAGGACGCCATCTTCAAACCGAGATCGGAACCGCCCGCCCACAACTGCTCCGTTTCGGGAATCGTGTTTGCGCCCAATGCACGCAGAATGTCGATTTCCATACCGTAGCTTTGCGCTCGCGACGACAAGCCGCGCGATTCCGCCCAACGCGCGGACGTTTCGACGAAACGCTCGATCACCAGATCCGATAACGTTTGTTGATAGTCACGGCGAATACGGTCATCGAGCGGAGTCAATTGAAATTCCGGCCCGGCGTGAATACCCAGAATTTCGTGAAAATAAACGTTATCGATGCCTTCGATGAAAATAGCCGGCAAATACGGCTCCAGATCGTAACCACGCCGCGCCTTGAATTCTGTCAGGATGTCTTCAACACCCATTCTCTTCAGACGAAATTCGAGACTGTCATTAAAGAAACCACGTAAACCGTTGCCGTACTCAGCGGGTAATCCGGTACGTGCACCATACGCATATTCGTAATGACCAATAACCTGCGGTTTGCGTAAATGATCGACCACAAAACCCTGCGGTTTTTGCGCAGCACCCATCGGCACTTCACCCGAGGGCATGATATAGCTGGCGATGATCTGCCATTCGCCTGCAGGGGCATTCCACGTCAGTACCCCATCCTTGACGAACTGCGTAACCACTTGGGCCGATGCCGGATCGAGCGTTTCCATATCACCCAGGTTGAACGGATTCCATGAATGCTCACCGTCGATTTTTTTCGCAGCAATTACGCTCAACACACGAGCATGCTCGGCAGGAAAATTGATGAAATCCCCGCCGGCAAATTCAATATTTGAAAAGATGTATTCGCTTGGGCCAGGCTTCGGTCTCGGCAATTTCACGCTCACCGTTTTTCCGCCGTCGATTTTCGTTTCGCCATAAACGATATCGGTGAGACTATCTTCGAGATTAACTTCAGGACCACCGGGCGGCCAACCGCTAAAGTGCGTCAAATCGATTTGCATTCCACGCGCCGCTGCGCCCTGGATTACGGTTTTTAACTTTTCGTAGTATTCCGGCTTATCGAAGCTGTAAACGCGCTCCATAACCTTTTCATTTTTTGATACCGCCATTACACCACTGATGAACGGCTGTATTTCGCCACCGCCGAATTGCGCAGCATCCAGCTCATCGAGTTGTTTCAGTAATGTTTTGGTGTCGACATCCCCACCCGGCCACCACCAGCGTGTCCACGCGCGTGCCGATTTCGGCGGCTGCGTTATTGTGTCCCACGAAAAATCGGCAACCAGTTTCGGTGCTCGCATCGGTGCGTTGGATTCGGGTGTGGCGTAGGTGGCAATGCTTTTCTGGTCATCGGGATTAGGCGGCGGTACCAGATGCGATTGAGTGATTTTTATTAGCACCGCGATACCGATAACTGCCAAGAGGATCAGCACACCTAAAATGATGGCTGTCCACTTCAGAATTCGTTTGAACATAAAGACCCCAATCTGTAAGGCAACTCACCAGAGCAACCATTCCGAAGCGGACAATTCGATCACAATCGATCAATGTCATTCAAATTAAATCAGATTAATGTCTTTACGGTTGCGAATGCTTGCGGTCCACCCAGAGCAGCCCAGCCACCAGCACAATAAATGGCAACAACGACAGCACATCAGCGTGCGCGCCACCAAATAAGGGATTGATTTGCGTTGACCATGCCGTGACCACACGATCGAAATCGATTAATACCCCGGCGCAAAACGCGATCACTATGCCCGCGAGCGCGCCGCCAGCGATATAACCCGATGCGAGCAGAACGCCAGGCGCACGATCGCTATGTGCTGCTCGCTCCTGTGCATTTAATTCTGGATATTGGCGACGCTGGCGGCGCTCCGCCCACCAACGTATCAAACCACCGATCAGAATTGGTGCCGATGTCGATAGCGGCAGGTATACGCCCACCGCAAATGGCAATGACGCAACACCTACCATCTCCAGCACAATCGCGATCACAACGCCGAACAGCACCAATGCCCACGGCAATTCGCTGCCGAGAATGCCTTTTATCAGATACGAAACCAGCACCGCTTTGGGCGCATCGAATTTACGTACTTCGCTGCCATCGGGACGCGTCGTATAAATTCCGTTGATCCCCGGATCGACGAAATAAACCGCATCGCCGTTTTCATTGACGAGATATTTTCCGGCAGGCGCGTCATTAACCTCATGTTTGCGCCACACGTAATATCGTTTCGAATCGTTCTGCGCTTGCGGCCCCTGAAGCTGCTCGGTTTCGTGCAATTCAGCATCTGTATGCAAACCCGCCGCGACTTGCTCGATCGGTACATATACCGTTGCCGCGCTATTCAACTTCAGCAGAATTGGGCCCAGGCACAACGCGGACACTAGCGCCCCACACAAAATGGCATATTGCTGCAATCGCGGAGTAGCACCGACCAGAAAACCGGTTTTCAAATCCTGCGATGTAGCGCCAGCATTCGCGCATGCCACGCACACAATCGCGCCCACCGAGAGTGCAGTGATGTAATACGCTGGTGTCGTCCACCCCAGTAACAGAAAAGCGAGGCATGTCAGCAACAGCGTTGCGATCATCATGCCCGACACCGGATTGATCGAGTGGCCGATTTCACCCGCCAAACGAGATGACACTGTGACGAATAAAAATCCACACATCACAATCAATGCAGCGCCGACCATATTCATCTGCAACGATTTTGCGAAACTGATCGCGATGATGATCGCAATACTGCCAAGCACTACCCAACGTAGCGGAATATCGCGCTCAGTACGAAGTTGTTGTTCGCTGCTTTGATGACCGCCGACGCTATTACGCGCGCTACGCCAAATCGTCGGCAACGCGCGGATCAAACTGATCACACCGCCGGTCGCTACCGCACCTGCACCAATATATAAAATGTAGGCACTGCGAATTTCGCTCACCGACATATCAGCAATCAGCTTCTGTGCTGGAGCCAGCGGTATCGTTTGGGACTCGCCAAAAAATGCGATCAACGGCATCAACAATAAATAGGACATGACGCCGCCGGCACACATCGTCGCCGCGAGGCGCAAACCGATGATGTAACCGACGCCCAGCAATTCGGGAGAAATTTCCGCAGCGATCGACCCGCCCTTCAAAGGCGAAACAAAGTTCGCGCCAACAACCTCTTTCCATCCCTTAAGCGCGACATTAAACGTCTTATAGATAAGACCGATTGCGAAGCCGCCAAAAATAATCAGGGCGTGGCGATTGTCGGCTTTAGTTGTTGCGGATTTCGTTTCTTCCGCTGCAATTAATACCTGCGCGCTGGCAGTCCCTTCGGGATATTTCAGATCACCATGATGTTCAACGATCAAGGTGCGGCGCAGTGGGATCATCATCAGAATGCCGAGCAACCCACCCAGCACGGCTACTAATAACACGCGGCCGATTTCGAGATCGAAACCGAGAATCAAAATCGCCGGCATCGTGGCACCGAGCCCGAACGCGATTGAGTCGCCCGCCGACCCCGCCGTTTGCACGATATTGTTTTCGAGAATCGTCGAGTCGCGCCCGCCGAATTTTGCGTATAACCGAAAAAATGTGACGGCGATAATCGCTACGGGAATCGATGCGCTAACCGTAAGCCCCACTTTCAACACGAGATATAACGACGATGCGCCGAAAATGACACCGAGTAACACACCCAACACTAATGCCCGCGCGGTAAATTCACGCATAGCGGTTGCGGCCGGTACAACGGGTTCATAATTTGCGGCGCTATTTTTCGTCATATCGATCCACTCTCGAAAAAATCGACACTGCCACAAAGCGCGGGCGTTAGCAAAACAATGGCGGGAACGAATTCAAGGCTTGGCGCAAGCGCGCAAAGAAAAATCCAAAGCAAAAAAAACCGGTTCATCGGAACCGGTTTTAGATTTCACGAGCACTCCGCCGAAACGGGTATCGCTAGGCGACTTATTTCTGAGCTGGCACTTTCGCCAAATCGGCATCGATCTTAGCCAGCGCTTCGTCGGTAACATCATCAGGGGCAAACGCCTGAACTGACTTCAGAGTCATACCGCGCGCCATATCGATCTGATCGGAGCTGCTGAAGCCGGGCAGATGCTTATCGACGATCGCACGCGTTTGCGGGTTATCGATCAGATCGCCGATCACGGTTTCTTCGGTGGTGTATTGAGGTGCGGCAATAGCTGACAGCGAAAACATTGTGCTCAGACCGATTGCACACGCAAGAACGATTTTCTTCATAGCAAAGTAACTCCAGTGGCACCAACAATGGTGGCGGGAATATAACGTTACAAATTTGGTACCGCCAGACTTACATCGGTATATGAAGAATAATTAACATAATTGCGGGGCATAGGCGCGCGTGGTGAAACTTGAGCGAGCGACAATGAGCATTTATCAAGCGACTAAAAGAAATTGGGCCGTAGAAAAACTTTCTACAACTCGTTTCGTTAATCGACTTAAGTTTTAAAAATGTGGAAATTGCGGGGGAAGGAAGCTGCAATAACGCAGCGCAAAACTATTTAGGTTAATGGCGACCCGGAGGGGGCTCGAACCCCTGACCTCCGCCGTGACAGGGCGGCATTCTAACCAACTGAACTACCGGGCCGTATAACCGTTAACTCGACTGCGACGATGGTGGGTGTTGACGGGCTCGAACCGCCGACCCTCGCCTTGTAAGGGCGATGCTCTACCAACTGAGCTAAACACCCGCTGCAAATCGAGTCGCGCATTCTACAGAAACGTTTTGTGAAATCAACCCTGACTCGTAATTTTTTTAACAATAAAAACTGCTATTAACCAATAGGTTATTAGCCGTACAGATGATTCCCGAAATGAATCGACTGCGGAGCCATCCACTGTCGCTATACAGTCTAAAGTTCGCTGATTACCATAACGCGCTTTTTACAGGAGCTCGGCCATGATCGCGCAAATCTATAAGGACTTTCATTTTGAAGCGGCGCATCGTCTGCCGAATGTTCCTGCCGGGCACAAATGTGCGCGCTTACACGGCCACAGTTTTCATGTGCGCTTATATGTGCAAGGTGAAACCGGTGAACATAGCGGCTGGGTAATGGATTTTTCCGATATCAAACGCGCGTTCAAACCTCTACTCGAACAACTTGATCACTTCTATCTCAACGACATTCCCGGACTCGAAAATCCAACCAGCGAACATATTGCGCGATGGATCTGGCAGCGGCTGCAACCGAATCTCAGTGAGCTGTATGCGGTGGAAATCAGAGAGACGTGTACCAGCGGCTGCATTTATAAGGGCTAGTCAAACGCAGATTGCACGATTAATTGCACCGTTACGTATTTATACCTAGCGTTCACTAACTGTGGAACGCCTATGTCAGCCTCAGAAACGTAACGCGACACATTCGGAGCAACTCAGTAACACTTATTCACATTGACAAACCCAGATAAGCCCGAGGCGCAATTTCATCAAGCTTGGCTGCAGAAGCTCTTAAAAAGCCTCACGTTGTTGTCGTAACACAATGATAATTAAAGAATTTAACAAAATGAACATATTTTGATCGTTTTGTTAAAGCGCTGATGCCTGTTGATGTTGATTCAAGAATGAAGCGATTATCCACGAAGTTATCCACAGATTCTGTGGACAACAATAGTGTTACTGAACCGGAAAACCGGCACTCAACATGCTAACTAGATCCACCATTCGCTCCAGTGCATTAAACCGATGACGTTCTCGAACTTGCCAGATGTGATCGTCCGCTGGGTGTGGCAACACGAACGAAAACACTTCTTGAGTCCCGATGAAAATTCCGTGATAACCCGCTATCGGCGAAAAATCCGGCCCGACCACCATATCGAATTGCGGTAAGCCCCGCTTATGCGGCGCATCCCGAAAACCGATCAGACGAGTTTCGGCTCCACTCGCGTAGATTTTACCGAGCCGATCCGCGAGCCCTGCCCGACCCAGCGCTTCGACGAATTGACGGCGACGCTCCAGCAATGCCGCTTTATCGATGACAACGGGCTCGGCGACATGTACCGACTGACGCTCCGCATAATCGGATAACGCCTCATCTTTTATGGGCAAGGAGCCGCGAATAAGCCGGATCGCATCTTGCAGCGCAGCAACGGCTTTGGCGTCATGTGCAATGATCTGTTGATAGTCCAATTGCTTGCATAACGCGACCAGGGTTTCGGCTTGGCTGAGTAGCTCCGGCAAATTTTCTCTACTGCTCACGAAAACCATCCTGTAATTCATTATTGTCGCGGACAGTATAGTGGTCATGCCAAATTCCGCCCGCAGCAACGAGGAGAATGCGGAATGAACGGAGCAGCCTGGCAACGCTTGGTGAATGGTCGCCTGGTCGACGAAAGCGATTATGTGGAAACACTCATCGCTTCCCTTGGGCCGGAAGCCGATTTTAATACCGCTTCGGAGCAGGCAAGCCGCTGGATCGCGGATGTACGAAAGCAACCGCCGAGCGGCATTGAAGCATTGCTGCTGGAGTATCCGCTCAGCACTTCCGAAGGCGTCGCGCTGACATGCATCGCTGAAGCATTGCTGCGCATTCCCGAGCCGGCCGTGGCCGATCGATTAATCCGCGATGTTCTGGACCCGCTGATATGGGAATCGCATCTAGGCCAGAGCGGTTCGCTGTTTGTGAACGCGGCCACTTGGGGACTCGCGCTAACCGGCCGCTGGTTGTCGGTCACCGAACATCCTGAAGGCGATGCGCAAACGTGGTTACGGCGCCTCACCAAGACCTTGGGCGAACCCCTGCTGAGGCAAGCATTGATGCGGGCGATGCGCTATCTCGCCGAACAATTTGTCATCGGCGAAGATTTACCGATCGCGCTCCGCCATGCCACTCCTCAATCAGCACAGACATACTCTTTCGATATGCTCGGCGAAGCAGCGCTAACCGAGCGTGACAGCGAGCGCTATTTTCTCGCTTATCGCAGCGCTATCGAGCAGGTAGCCATGCATGCCGAAACCGCGCCAGACACCTTGCGTGCAAGTGTTTCGATCAAGCTATCCGCGCTGCATCCGCGCTACACAAGCTCGCAAAAACAACGTCTCGATGCGGAATTATTTCCCCGCTTACTCGACCTTGCAAAACTAGCCGCACGCTTACGCATCGACGTATGTATTGACGCCGAGGAAGCAGACCGTCTGGAAATTTCACTGCAATTATTCGCGAAAACAATGGCAGCACTCGAAAACCATGAGCGATGTCATTTTGGTTTGGTGGTTCAGGCATACGCGAAAAGTGCCTTGCGCGTGCTGCAATGGCTTGCCGAACTTTCCGATCGATATTCAGCGCGGATCAATGTGCGGCTCGTAAAAGGTGCGTATTGGGATACGGAAATAAAACGCGCACAGCAGCGAGGCCTTGCCTCTTACCCCGTTTTCACCAGCAAATCGGCGACGGATATCAGTTATCTCGCTTGTGCAAAATTTATTCTTCAACATCCGCAACGATTCTTTCCGCAATTTGCCACGCACAATGCCGCCACAATCGCATCGCTGATTGCACTGCAACCGGATGTTTCGCGTTTTGAATTGCAACGCCTATACGGCATGGGCGAAGCACTTTGTCGGATATTGGAACGGCAATATCCTGAATTGCACGTTCGGGTGTATGCACCGGT
>CAMLJR010000111.1 GCA_946480345.1 uncultured Spongiibacteraceae bacterium | reverse complement strand
CATCCGCATCGGCAGCTATGAAGTGCCGTCGCGCTCGTATATCGGCCGCTTCAACTTCAAAGGTGGCGATCAACAGAAACGCGTCGGCGATCTATCCGGCGGTGAGCGCGGTCGTTTGCAGCTCGCGTGCACGCTGAAAGAGGGCGGCAATCTGCTGCTGCTCGATGAGCCATCGAACGATCTCGATGTCGAAACATTGCGCGCACTCGAAGAAGCGCTGCTGGCATTTCCGGGCTGCGCGATGGTGATTTCGCACGATCGCTGGTTCCTCGACCGGATCGCTACGCACATTCTTGCGTACGAAGGCGATTCGCAGGTGCTGTTCTTCGAAGGCAACTTCAGCGAGTACCACGCCGATTTCATCAAGCGTAAAGGCGAAAACGCGACGCCGCAGCGGATGAAATACAAGCGCCTGAAATAATCCACTCGACGGTTGAAAGAATCGCCTCGGCGGTAGCGCTAATCGGCAGAAACGGTCGCGGCGATTGTTTACACTGGCGCGACCGATTGGCAGAGGTTGTCGTAATGAGCGAAGAACAACAGGATCGTCGTCAGTTCAGTCGCGTGCTATTCGACGCGTGGGTCGAGCTGCGTCAAGGTGACAAGCACTGGAACGCAGCGCTTGTGGATCTGTCGTTAAAGGGTTTGCTGGTGGAAGAGCCTGCCGATTGGCGCATCGATACGCGGTTGCCGTTAAAGGCAGCGATCAGCTTGGATGCGAACGCGAGTATTGAAATGACGGTGCGTTGTCGCCACACCGAACCGGGGTTGATCGGTTTCGAATGCGAGCACATCGATATCGACAGCATCAGTAATTTGCGGCGTCTGGTGGAGTTGAACCTCGGTGACGCGGAGTTACTTGAGCGTCAGCTCGGAGCGCTCGGCGGCATTAGCGAATAAATTTGGCGACAATAAAAAAGGCGGCTTCGAGCCGCCTTTTTTATTCAGATGCCAATTTATTACGAGGACAAGCGCCTTACAGCGGATAGTTCTTCGGATACGGCAAGCGCGCCACGCCCGAATCCACTGCGGCTTTCGCCACTGCGCCGGCAACGATACCGAGCAGGCGCACATCCATCGGCTTCGGAATGATGTAGTCGCGACCGAAGCTCAACTCTTTCAAATTGAACGCCTTCAATACCTCGGCAGGCACCGGTTCTTTCGCCAGATCGCGCAGCGCATGCACCGCAGCCACTTTCATCGCTTCGTTGATGCGTTTCGCGCGCACGTCGAGCGCGCCGCGAAAAATAAACGGAAAGCCGAGCACATTGTTGACCTGATTCGGATAGTCGCTGCGACCGGTGGCGATAATTAAATCGTCGCGGGTGGCGAGCGCGAGCTCGGGTTGAATTTCCGGGTCGGGATTCGAGCACGCAAATACGATCGGCTTAGGCGCCATCGATTTCAACATATCGGCGCTCATCAAATTCGCGCCGGATAAGCCGACGAATACATCGGCACCATTCAGCGCATCGGCGAGCGTGCGCGCGGTGGTGTCGTTGAGAAATTCTTCTTTGTATTCGTTCAACCCTTCGCGGCCGGGATAAATAACGCCGCGGCGATCGACCATAAACAGGTTTTCTTTCTTCGCGCCGAGGCTGACCAATAAACGCATGCATGCAATCGCGGCGGCACCAGCGCCGAGGCAAACGATTTTTGCGGTTTCGATCGATTTGCCCTGGATTTCCAGCGCATTCAGCATGCCGGCGGCAGTGACGATCGCGGTGCCATGTTGGTCGTCGTGAAACACGGGAATTTTGCATTGTTCGATCAGCACGCGCTCGATCTCGAAGCACTCGGGAGCTTTGATGTCTTCGAGATTGATGCCGCCGAATGTGTCGGCGATACGCGCGACGGTGTCGATGAACGCTTGCGCGTCTTCGGCATCGACTTCGATATCGACGGCATCGATATTCGCGAAACGCTTAAACAGGAGCGCTTTGCCTTCCATCACCGGCTTGCTTGCGAGCGGGCCGAGATCGCCCAGTCCGAGAATTGCGGTACCGTTGGAAATGACGGCGACCAGATTGCCCTTGCCGGTGTAGCGATAGGCATTGTCGGGATCTTTCGCGATCTCACGCACCGGCTCTGCAACACCGGGGCTATACGCGAGCGCCAGGTCTTGCTGAGTTTCGGCCGGCTTGGACAATTCGACGCTGATTTTTCCGGGTTGCGGAAATTCGTGATAGTCGAGCGCCGCTTGCTTGAGATCGATTGCCATAAGGTGCCGCTTCCAAGGGGTAAAAAGAGTACGGAGGATAAATAAAAAACCGTAATCGGAACAAGCTCAGTATTGAGTAGGCGCATGCCTTTTTTATGGAAAGAGTTACGTGGAAAAAGTGAAGCTAGGTTTTTACGTCACAAACAAAAACGCCCGACAAATAAGCCGGGCGTTTCTGGTTACTTCATTCAGCACAAGTGTGTAGAAGTGATGCTTACACCTTGGTGCTGCGCGCGCCAAAGCGCTGGCGGAAGCGATCGACACGGCCACCGGCGTCAGCGACTTTCTGCTTACCGGTGTAGAACGGATGGCAGTTTGCGCAGACGTCGAGGTGAATACCCTTGCCCAGCGTAGAGCGGGTCTGGAAGCTATTGCCACACGAGCAGTTAGCTGTGATTTCGACGTAATTTGGATGAATATCGGCTTTCATGTCTGTAATCCCATGCTGATTTGACGCCGCCATCCGATCACTCGTCGGGTACCGCGCCATTAAGAGGCCGGGCATGTTATCAAAATTTCGCCAGTTGGCAAGAAATTCATCCGGCAGCCCATCGCCGCCCGCGATCGATAACCACGTCCTTGTTACACTGCCGTCCGTTTTTTTGCTCGAAGCGTCACCGTGACCACAATCCTGCGCGTCGCTGTTCCAGGCCCGTTGCGACAACTGTTCGACTATCTACCTCCGGACGGATTAACTCCCGACGAAGGGCCGCCGCCGGCCGTTAGCGCTGGAACAGCATGGCGCCCGGGCGTTCGGCTGCGCGTACCGTTTGGTCGGCGCAGCGTCGTCGGCCTGCTGATCGAGACGGCCGAGCAAAGCCAGTGGCCGCTCGATCAGCTCAAGCGTGCTGCCGAAGTGCTCGACGCGGAGCCGATCTTTTCGCCGGCACTGCTCGAGCTGCTGCAATGGGCATCCGACTATTACTTGTATCCGCTCGGCGAATGCATCGTGCAGGCACTGCCCGGCATGCTGCGCAGCGGCGCCAGCGCGAAAGCCGTCGAACAATTGTGGCGGCTGACCGTCGCCGGTCTGGCGTTGCCGGAAGGGGCGTTGCGGCGAGCACCGCAGCAGGCGAAAGCCGTCGCCGCGCTGCAGCAGGAGTCAGCACTCAGCGCCGCGAGTCTCGCCGAGCGCGATGTCAATGCCGCTACGCTGCGCGCGCTTGCCAGCAAAGGCTTGGTCGAGCGTTTCGAGCGATCGACCGAGACTGTCGACAGATATGCACCACAAAAAATCGAAGCGGCGCCCATGCTGTCGGCCGAACAGCAGTGCGCTGTCGACAGCGTTGTCGATCAGTTCGGACGTTTCTCGTGCCATTTATTGGAAGGCGTCACTGGCAGCGGCAAAACCGAGGTGTATTTGCAGCTGATAGCGCGGGTGATTGCGCGCGGCGAACAGGCATTGGTGCTGGTGCCGGAAATTGGTTTGACGCCGCAGACACTGACGCGTTTTCAGCGCCGATTGGCAACGCCGATCGCCGTGCTGCATTCCGGGCTCAACGACAGCGAGCGTCTTGATGCGTGGCGCCTCGCGCGCAGCGGTGCGGCGGGCGTTGTGCTCGGCACGCGGTCGGCGGTATTTGCCGACTTCAGCAGCGAACAGGGCGGGCGACTCGGTCTGATCATCATCGACGAGGAGCACGACAGTTCGTTCAAGCAGCAGGATGGTTTTCGTTATTCCGCGCGCGATGTCGCGATCAAGCGCGCCGCCGATCTCGGCATCCCCATCGTGCTCGGTTCGGCGACGCCGAGCCTCGAAAGCCTGCACAACGCGATAAGCGGCAAATACCGGCACTTGCTATTACACGAGCGCGCCGGCGGCGCCGCGCATCCCCGTGTCGATCTGCTCGATATTCGCCGCGCGCCATTGCGCGACGGACTCGCACCAGCGGTCATCGACGCGATTGGTGAAACGCTGGCGCGCCACGAACAGGTGCTGGTGTTTCTGAATCGACGCGGTTTCGCACCGACATTGCTATGTCACGATTGTGGCTGGATCGCCGGCTGCGATCATTGCGACACGCGCCTTACCGTACATGTTAGAGATCGACGCCTGCGCTGCCATCACTGCGGATTCAGCCGTGCATTGCCGTCGACATGTCCGCACTGCAAAAGCCCACGGCTCGATTTTCGCGGCCCGGGCACCGAGCGTCTGGAATTGGCGCTGACGCAATTGTTTCCGCAGATGCCGGTGGTTCGCATCGATCGCGACACCACGCAGCGCAAACACGCCTTGCGCGATAAGTTGGCGACGGTGCGCGAAGGCGAGCCGTGCATTCTGGTCGGCACGCAGATGCTCGCGAAAGGTCATCATTTTCCCGATGTCACGCTCGTGGTAATGGTCGATATCGACGGCGCATTGTTCAGCGCCGATCTGCGCGGGCCCGAACGCATGGCGCAAATATTGACGCAGGTTTCCGGCCGCGCCGGCCGCGCGCAAAAACCCGGCCGCGTGCTGGTGCAAACGCATTATCCCGATCACCCACTGATCGCCGGTCTTGTGCGCGATGGCTATGCGGCGTTCGCCCGCGAATTACTCAACGAGCGTCGGCTGCTGGGCGCGCCGCCGTTTGCCTATTTCGCTTTGATTCGCGCCGATGCACGCGATCTGACCGCCGCCGAGCAATTACTTGCGGCATTGCGTGCGCGCATCAACGAGCCGCAAGTGATGGCGATCGGTCCGTTGCCGGCGCCGCTGACCCGGCGTGCGGGTTTGTTTCGCGCGCAATTGATCGTCAGCGCGCCGCAGCGTCCGCTGCTGCATCGCGCGCTGCGCGAGATGATCAAACAGGCGGATGGATTGCCGCTCGCCCGACAGGTGAAATGGTCGATCGATGTCGACCCGATCGATTTTTCCTGATCCTCACCGAGCACCGCCAAATTGATAGCGCGGTTACGTTATGACAAGCTGCGCGCGCTTTTCGCACGAACAAAATATCGAAAATCCAAACCTAAAAAAGGATGTCCGTCATGACCCACTTTTTCCGAGTTTCATCCGTGGTCGCGCGCATTTCTTGCTGCGCCTTGTTGTCCGGATTTGCGTCGGCTGCGCTCGCTGCCGGTACCGACGAGCAATGGGAGATCACCACCAAAATGGAAATGGCGGGAATGCCGATGGCATTGCCGTCGCAAACCAACAAAGTGTGTTTGCCGAAAAATCGCAATTCGGATGAAGGTTTGATTCCGCAGGATAAAAACTCCGATTGCAAAATGGATGACATGAAACGCAGCGGCAACAAAACTACATTCAAGATGAGCTGCGCCGGCAAGCATCCGATGACCGGGAATGGCGAAATCGAAAATAACGGCGATAGCTATCGCGGCACGATGCATATTGTCGGCAAGATGGAAGGCGAAGATGTCGACATGAAGCAGTCGTTCTCCGGTAAACGCATTGGCAGCTGCACGTACGAAGATCAGGGCAAAAAGTTTGCCGCCATGCAGGAAAAGATGACTGCCGATATGTGCCGTCAGAGCATCGATAAACTCGAATACCGCGTCTTCGATAACAGTGAGCTCGCACAACAGCAATTCGCGGTGTGCAAACCGTATAAAAAAGAATTCTGCGAGCGGGTGAAAAAGGTCGCTGCCGATATGCGTTCGCCGGCGGGCTTTCGCACTACCGTCGAAAAACAGCGCGAGTGGAAAGAATTGCTCGGCACCTGCGACATCGCTGCCGACGCATTGCTCACTGATGTCTGCAAAAAAGGTCAGGACGCGAAGGATTGGAATTTCGTCGCCGAATATTGCCCGGTTGAAGCAAAAGCGCTGGCTGCCGAACATTGCGCAGGTCGCGATTACACCGCACAAATGGTGGGTCCATACGGCGCGTTGTGCAGCAAATATGCGCAGCGCCCGAACAATGCCATTCCGACCAAAGACGATCTGATCAAAAGCGGTGTCGATGAGGGCGTCAACAAGCTGAAAAAATTGTTACCGTTCTAACTCGTACTCATCGACGGCGAGCGCTGGCAGCATTCGGCGCTCGCGACTCTCATGCCCCGCTTCCAATCTCCGGCACTGCCATCGCTAACGTTTTCGCTTAGCGGCGCATTGTTATTGTTGTTACTGCTGAGCATTTATGTAAATGGAGCGAATGGCCTCGGCGGCGCATTTCAATTCGATGACTACAACGTCATCGTCGATAACGCCGCAGTGCATTCCTGGCAAGCGTGGTGGCAGTCGATGCCGGGCATTCGGCCGCTATTGAAATTCTCTTACACGGCGAACTGGGCGCTCTCGTCGAATCCGTTTGGATTTCATCTCGTTAATCTGCTGATTCACAGCGTTGCGGCGTTATTGGTATTGCGTCTGGCGACAACGCTGTTCGCGCCTTCGAATAATATCGCCGTTGCTGCGTTATTGGCAGCGATGCTGTTCGCGCTGCATCCGGCGCAAACCGAGGCGGTGACATATATCTGCGGACGTTCGACAAGCCTGATGGCGATGTTTTACGTCGGTGCGCTATGTGCAGCGTGCAGCGAGCGTTTGGTTTATCGGCAGTGGCTCGCACCGCTAATGTTCATCGCCGCCATGATGAGTAAGGAAACGGCGTGGACGCTACCGTTCGCGGTGCTGTTGCTCAATGCGTTTCGCAGCATTAGCTGGCGCGACAATCTGCGCCGTGTTGCGCCACTGTGTTTCGCGTTGCTGCTGATGGCGCTCGCAATTGTCGCCACGCCTGCGTATCGGCGCATGCTCGCGCACAGTCTTTCGATTCGATCGCTCGCGGATAATCTCGCGCTGCAGGTCGATGGCTGGTTTTATTTGATCACTCAGCCATTACTGCTGCTACGTATAAACATCGATCCCGATTTAGCGACGCAACCGACTTTCGAAAGCGGATGGTGGCTGCGTCTTGCCGCATTGCTGTTGTTGATGGCGGTGGCGTGGTGGCGGCGGCGCAGCTGGATAGGCTTTGCTCTGGGCTGGCTATTTCTGCATTTGCTGCCCACCAATTCGCTATTGCCGCGCAACGATATTGCGAACGACCGGCAGTTATACCTCGCGTTAATCGGGCCAGCCCTGTGGTGTGGACGCGCCTGCATCGATGAATGGAACCGTCGCGCAGGTCTTGCGTTGGCACTTACGCTGTTGATTGCGTTTGCATTGACCACGCAGATGCGCAATCGGGATTATCGTGACGAAATCAGTTTATGGCGCGCCACCTCGCGCTTATCGCCGGACAAAGCGCGCGTCTGGAATAATCTGGGCTATGCCTATCGGCAGCAGGGTTTCACCGTGGCTGCGATAAATGCGTATCGACGCGCGCTGGTCCTCGATGCAAATTACACGCGCGCACGAATCAATTTGCTGCTGCTCGATTCGAGCGCGATGGAAATTCCGCGATCAACCCCAACGAATTGACGAATTTTGTGGCGAATCACTACAAATTTCCTAAGTTTTTTATTTTAAAACTTGCGTCTCATTCAAAAAGCATCTGAAATGTTAGCAATTTTGGTTTCTAGCGATTAAAGGGGGTTCCCGCCCCGACATAATAAAAACACGCTAATCATGTGATGGGTTCGTAAATGAATAAATCAGCACTGCGCTGCCTGCTGTCGTTTTGTTTGTTACTGACGCCGTTCGTCAGTGCCCAGGCCGCTAAAACGTTTAATCCCGATGCCGCCGCTGCGCTGGTAAAAATCGAGGGTGAAACCGTCTGGGAACAAGCCGCCGACGAGCGTCTGCCGCAAGCCAGCATCACCAAGGTAATGACCGCGGTAATGATTCTGGAAAAGTACCAGCCCGACGCAATCGTCAAAATCACCGCTAAATCCGCCGCTGCGCGCCCGACCAAGATCGGCCTGCGCGCTGGCGATCGCGTGCGCTTGTCCGATCTGCTGGCGGCGGCGTTGGTGCACTCCGCAAATGATGCCTGCCATGCGCTCGCGGTATGGCATTCGGGCAGCGAAGAGAAATTTGCTGAACGCATGAACGCGCGCGCCGAAAAAATGGGGCTGCGCGATACGCATTTCGTCAATGCTTGCGGGTTTGACGCCGAAGGCCACTACAGCACCGCCCGCGATGTCGCAGTGCTCGCCGAGATCGCAATGCAGAACCGCACATTCCGTCGCCTCGTTAATAAACAGCAGATGGTGATTCGCACCGTCGATGGCAAACGTAAATTCGCCTTCCGCAGCACGAATGCGCTGATCGGCAAATATGAAGGGGCGATGGGGGTGAAAACCGGTTTCACATTCAAGGCCGGCCCTTGTCTGGTTGCCGTCTCCGAGCGCGGCGATACACGCGTGATGATCGTATTGCTGAACGCGCGTAACCGCTGGCCGAACGCGCGTCAGATGTTCGATCTGGCGTTCGAGCAGTCGGCCCGTCACCGTCAGGAGCGCGTCGCTTCGCACCACGTCGCGTCGGAAACCTCGCCGCTGTAATCCTCAATGCCGTGCCGTTCTGGCGCGGCAATTCCCTCGTCGTCGATAAATCGGGATAATAGCGCCCTTGCGCGTGCAGCCCGCCTCACGCTTGTCCCCATTGCTGAACAACGCGGTAAACCACCGAATGAAAACTCACGTTGCCGACCTGATCCGGCAAGCGCTCGCACAACTGCAATCCACCGGCGAATTGCCCGACATCGAGTTGCCGGCTATCCAGATCGATCACACGCGCGACAAGGCGCATGGCGATTTCGCCAGCAATATCGCGCTGGCGCTGGCAAAGGGCGCGAAGAAGCAACCCCGCCAATTGGCTGAGGCGATCGTGAAAGCATTGCCGGCATCGCCGCGCGTATCGAAAGTCGATATCGCCGGCCCCGGCTTCATCAATTTCTTTCTGTCCGGTGCGGCGCAGACCGCGGTCATCGCCGACATCCTTGCGGCAGGCGACCAATTCGGTCGCAACGACAATGGTGCCAAGCGCAAGGTGCAGGTCGAATTCGTCTCGGCGAACCCAACCGGCCCGTTGCATGTCGGCCACGGTCGCGGCGCGGCGGTCGGCGATTGCCTGTGTCGCCTGCTCGATGCAAACGGCTGGGACGTCACCCGCGAGTTCTACTACAACGATGCCGGGGCGCAAATCGCCAACTTGGGCTTCTCGGTACAGGCACGCTGCAAAGGTCTCGGCCCCGATGATGCCGATTGGCCTGCCGATGGTTATCGCGGCGCGTACATCCGCGATGTTGCCGATGCGTACATGGCGAAAGAAAAAATCGACGCCGATGACCGCCATGTCGTCGGCGCTGGCGATCCCGACGATCTCGATGCGATCCGCGAGTTCGCGGTCGCGTATCTGCGCCGCGAGCAGGATCTCGATCTGCGCGCATTCGGCGCCAAGTTCGATATTTATTTCCTCGAATCGTCGTTGTACAGCGAAGGTAAAGTCGAAGAAACCGTGCAACAGCTGATCGCGAGCGGCCACACCTATGAAGACGGCGGCGCGCTGTGGCTGAAAACCACCGATTTCGGCGACGACAAAGATCGTGTGATGCGCAAGCGCGAAGGTGGCTACACCTATTTCGTGCCCGATGTCGCGTACCACGTCAGCAAATGGCAGCGCGGGTTTCAGCGCGTCATCAACGAGCAGGGCGCCGATCACCACAGCACGATCACGCGCGTGCGCGCCGGTTTGCAGGCGTTGAATATCGGTATTCCGCAGGGCTGGCCCGATTACGTGCTGCATCAAATGGTCACGGTGATGCGTGGCGGCGAAGAGGTGAAAATCTCGAAGCGTGCCGGCAGCTACGTGACGCTGCGCGATTTGATCGACGAAGTCGGCCGCGATGCGACGCGTTATTTCCTCGCCGCGCGCCGTGCCGATTCGCAACTGACGTTCGATATCGATCTCGCCCGTGCGCAGACCAACGACAACCCGGTTTATTACATCCAGTACGCGCATGCGCGGGTGTGCAGTGTGTTGCGGCAGGCGCAGGAAAAAAATCTCGCGTGGGATCAAGCACGCGGGCTCGCCCATGTCGAAAAGCTCGACAGCGAATACGAACAGACACTGCTGAACCATCTCGCTCGCTATCCCGAGACGGTGGCGACGGCGGCGAGCAATCTCGAGCCGCACCTGATCGCGCAATACCTGCGCGATCTCGCCGGCCTTCTGCATGGCTGGTATCACGCGCAGCAGTTTCTCGTCGAGGATGCCGAGCTGCGCGATGCGCGGCTCGCGCTGGCGGTGGCGACGCGGCAGGTGCTGCGCAACGGTCTTGATCTGCTGGGCGTATCCGCGCCCGCGGAAATGTAGTTATTAGGAAAAATCGTATGCCTAGCCCGCA
>CAMLJR010000110.1 GCA_946480345.1 uncultured Spongiibacteraceae bacterium | reverse complement strand
CGAGTCGGCCTATAAGCCGGGTTCTGTCGAGAACAGTCATTCATCTAGGACCTGCGTCACCGCAGGTCTCAAGCGGCCTACCCGAATCCACCGCGGGCCGCGGCATTGGATTCCTATTTGGCCTTGCTCCGGGCGGGGTTTGCCGTGCCGCGGACTGTTACCAGCCGCGCGGTGCGCTCTTACCGCACCATTTCACCCTTACCGGCAGCGCGAACGCTGCTTAGGCGGTTTACTTTCTGTTGCACTTTCCGTGGGCTCGCACCCCCCAGGCGTTACCTGGCGCCCTGCCCTATGGAGCCCGGACTTTCCTCCGCCTGCCACCCTTCGCACGCCGAAACGTTGCGAAGAGACATGCAAACAGCGACTGTCCGGCCGACTCGCGCGGCAGGTTAATGATTAAGGGAAGGCAACTCAAGCGCTTTCGTCGCCCGTGGATTTTTTCCAGTCGAGCGCAAGCTGATACAGATCGTTTTTCTTCAGACCGGTGATTTTCGCAGCGAGCGCGGCAGCCTGTTTGATCGGCAATTCATCGAGCAATAACCGCAGAATTCGCTCACCTTCGCCGTCGATCATGGCTTCGGCCTGATCGCCCTGCAGCAACAGCACACATTCGCCGCGATCCTGCTGCGATTGAACCGCCCACGCGCGCAATTCGGCGATCGGCGCGCGATGAATCGTCTCGTGCATTTTCGTTAATTCGCGCGCCAGCACGGCGATGCGCTCGCCGCCGAAAACGCTCTCGATATCCGCGAGCGCATCGAACAAACGGTGCGGCGCTTCGTAAAACACTAACGTGCGTGTTTCGTGCAGCAATTGCTGCAAACGCTGTTGGCGCGCCTGCATTTTCGCGGGTAGAAATCCTTCGAACACGAATCGATCGGTGGGCAGCCCCGCCGCACTCAACGCAGCGATTGCCGCGCACGGTCCCGGAATCGGCACGACGGTGATATTCGCGCGCTGCGCTGCGTCGACCAATCGATAACCGGGGTCGGATACGAGCGGTGTGCCGGCATCCGAAATCAATGCAATGCTGCGACCGGCTTTTAATTCGTTGAGCAGCGTTTCCAGTTCAGTAGCGCCGCTGTGATCGTGATATGCAACACAGCGTGTTTCGATATCGAAATGATCGAGCAAGCGTTTGCTATGGCGCGTATCTTCGGCGGCGATCAAATCCACCGATTGGAGGATGCTGACCGCGCGCGGTACCATATCGCTCAAATTGCCAATCGGTGTCGCCACCACGTACAACACTGCGTCGCCGGCCAAAGGTTGCTCCCGTGAAATATTGTTTTACCCGCAGGGGTCTTTTTTTGCTGGCTCATCATAACCTCTCGCGTACGCTGAGTGCGGCGCTGCTCGCGCTAAGCCTGACGAGTTGCACGGCACCATCGATGTCGCAGGCCGAAAGCGCAGATGATGTGCAGCAATTGCTCGATCGCGCGCACAGCGTAACGCTCGAACAACGCGCGCCATTCCTGCTCGAAGCGGGCTCGATCGCGATTAAGCACAAGCAATTGCCGCAAGCCCAGCAGGTGCTTAAAGAAATAAACGAATTAAAACTCGATCCAACTCACTACGCGCAGGCACGCGTACTAGCGGCACGATTGGCCCTGCTGCAAAACAAGCCCGCTCAAGCTGTGAGCATCTTGCAAGACCGGCAATTGCTCGAATCGCTCGCACAACTCGACGCCGGGCAGCAGATCGATGTGAGTTTATTGCGCGCCGAAGCGCACGCGGCGAATCGTAATTATTACGCGAGCGCGCAGGAGCGAATATTTGTCGAGCCACTGCTGCAAACAGCGCAAGTGGAAAACAATCGACGCGAAATTCGCGAAGCGTTAATGCAATTAAATGCAATGGAATTACAACAGCGCTTCGAGGCAAGCAAAGACGAGCGCATGCGCGGATGGTTGCAAACGGCACTCGCGGCAAAATCACAATCGACGGGAAGCGGCAATGCACAGTGGACTCGTCAAATGCCGGTACCGATCACCTCTCCTCACGCTCTCGCCGCCAACGCGAGACTGGAAGACCTTCCCGCCGAATCTATTTCGCAAATTGCGCTGCTCCTCCCACTCAGCGGCAAACTCGCGAATTTCGGCGAAGCAGTGCGCGATGGTTTTCTGGCCGCTCGTTACGATGCTCAGCAGCGCGGCGAACACGTGCCGGGCGTGCGCTTTTACGATACTGAAAACACCGGCGTGGTCGCGTTATATCAACAAGCAGCAGCGGATGGGGCCGCACTGGTAATAGGCCCACTCGAAAAATTACAGGTCGCGCAATTTTATGGGCAACAATTATCGGTGCCGCTATTAGCGCTGAACCGAGCCGACCTGCAACAAACGCCGCCAGCCAACCTTTATCAGTTTAGTCTCGCCCCCGAAGACGAAACCGCGCAGATTGCCGACTTCGCTGCGCACAGCAATTATCGTCAGGCATTAGTGATCGCTACTGAAGAGGATTTGCGCTCGCGTGAATTTCAAACACTGCAACAACGTTGGCAATCGCATGGCGGGACGATCGTCGCCACCGCGACATTCCACGATCAACAAAGCATGTCCAGTTCGATTCGCTCGGCATTGAGCATTCCACGCAGCGAGGCACGCGCGCGCGAAATGGAAAATCTGCTGAATCGCAAAATCGAATCGGTTCCGCATCGACGTCGCGATGTCGATGTTGTCTTCATGCTCGCCAAACCGGCGCAGGCGCGCCTGATAAAACCACTGCTGGATTTTTATTACGCGGGCGATTTACCGGTGTATTCGACATCGCGCATCTATGGCGGTTATGCGGCGGCTGCCACGCAACGCGACGATCTGGACAAAGTACGCTTCACCGAAATGCCATGGGTGCTACAACAGTCGGAACTTAAACAACGCATTTTGACCGCTCAGCCGGCGAGCAGAAATTATTTGCGCTTATATGCAATGGGCATCGACAGCTTCGGCCTGAGCTCGCGGTTGTCGCAATTGAAGGCCTCGACGAGCCCGGTGCAGGCGCAGACAGGCAGCCTGAGCGTGGATGCGCAAAACATCGTACAACGCCAATCGCGTCTTGCCGAAATACGTAACGGCGCCGCGATCGCAGCAGACGAAACCCCATAAACTCCAGTTTTTCGCAGGGATAGCGATGCAAGAAATTAATAGCCGCTCGAATCTGTTGGGCGAGGCGACAGAAATCGCGGCCTCCTTATGGCTGCAGCAGCAAGGACTGGTCAGCATCGAACAGAATTTTCGCTGCAAGGGCGGCGAAATCGATTTGATTATGCTGCATCGCGATCAACTGGTTTTCGTCGAAGTGCGACTGCGCAGCCGAAGCGATTTCGGCAGTGGCGCCGAATCGGTAACGGTGAGGAAACAACGGCGAATCATTTGCGCGGCACGCCACTTTTTGGCGACGTACGCGCGATGGCGCAATTATCCGTGTCGTTTCGATGTCATCGCCGTCGCGACGATAAATCAACAGCGCGATTGGCAGTGGCTTCAAAATGCTTTTCTTGCCGAATAATTTTGCCGACTAAATTCAGGCGTCCCGACTAATGAGCAATGCAATGAATTTAACTGATGTTGTAATCGATAATTTTCATCGCCATATCGATACGACGATGCAGATAATCGAAGAGTTGGCGCCGACAATCGCAAGCGCCAGCGAAGTATTAGTCAACGCATTATTGAACGATGGAAAAATTTTGTGCTGCGGCGAAGGTTGTTCAGGACTCTTGAGCCAGCATTTTGCCAATGCCCTGCTGAATCGGTTTCAACGCGATCGGCCCGGCTTGCCCGCACTCGCACTGAGCGGAGACGCGGCCGCGCTCACTGCCATCGCCACCGATTCTTCATTCAACGAAATTTTCGCTCGTCAGGTGCGCACGCTGGCGCAACCTAACGATGTGTTATTAATGATCAGCCACGGCACCGGTAGCGGCACTGCATTACAAACGATTCAATCGGCGCACGATCGCAATATTCGCGCAATCGTGCTGTGTGCAGATAACGATGCGGACATTCGTGCGCTGTTCGGCGCCGACGATATCGAACTGGGGCTAGGCGATGTTTCGCGCATGCAGTTCATGGAGCTGGGATTATTGGTTCTGCACAATTTATGTGAACTGGTTGAATTACAAATTTTTGGCAGCGAGGTGTAGTAAATGAATGTAAAACAATTAAGCGCAGTTTTAACGGCGTTGATGCTGCTAGGTGGCTGCACGTCGATTATTTCGGAAAGCAGTGATAAACCGATCGAGAGCGATCCCGGCTCGCGTACGTTTGGCGCAGTCATCGACGATCACACCATCGAAACCACCGTCGGCGTAAATATTCGCAAAGCCGACCCAGCGCTCGATACGGCACATGTGGTTGTCGTCAGCTACAACGGCATTGTGCTGTTAGCCGGACAGGTGCCCTCAGATGAAATGCGTCAGCTCGCCGCTGACGTGGCATCGAGAGTGAAAAACGTTAAAAGCGTGCACAACGAACTCAGCGTTGGCCCGAATGCCAGCGTCGCGGCGCGCGCCAACGACGCGCTGTTGACCACAAAAATTAAAAGCCGACTGTTGGGCACTGCTCACATCAAAGACAGTCGCGTTGAGGTGACAACAGAATATGGCGCGGTGTATTTGCAAGGGATCGTGACACGTGCGGAAGCGGACATCGCCACAAATGCCGCACAAAACACAGACGGCGTGCAGAAAGTCGTGCGGCTGTTCGAATACATCGATTAAACGTTAAACGCGATGCCATCTAAGCGCATCGCGAATTAATTGCTGATTATTTAACTATTTTTAAGCCGGGCCTGCCCGGCTTCTTCTCTTTTTCACCGCCATTTCCATTGGTTGGAGGCGGGGATTCCGGCCCAATCTCTTCGTGTTCGAAAATCATGCCTCTACCGTTTTCACGGGCGTAGATACCCAGCACTGAATTCATCGGTACGTAGATCTGCATCGCAACGCCGCCGAAGCGCGCGTTGAATTCGAGCGAATCGTTATCGAGTTTCAAGCCGACCACAGCAGTGGGCGCAACATTCAATACGATCTGGCCATCCTTGACGTAGGCGTTGGGCACTTGCACACCGTCGCCATTTGCGTTCACCACTACATACGGCGTGCAATGATTATCGAGAATCCACTCGTAGAGTGCGCGTAATAGGTAGGGACGACTGGAGGTCATCGTCATTGCGTTGATCTACATAATGTTGCGGGGGATTTTTACGGAAAATGCCAATGCGAAATCGCATTGGCATTCGCTAACTTAATGAACGTCTTTCCAGTATTCGCGATTCAACAACCACGCGAATACGAACAGGATCGCGAGGAAAAACAGCACAAAAACGCCGGTGCGCTTGCGCTGTTCCTGCATCGGCTCAGCCATGTAATTGAGGAAATTGACCAGATCGTAAACAGCGCGATCGTATTCTTCCGGGGTGAGCGAGCCGGGCGCGGTCACCTTGAGACGACCGCATGGATTCAGCGGCTTACCGTCTTCGCCGAACAATACCTCTTTGCCCGTTAGCGGATCGCGGCGAACTCCGCCGTTCTCGGCGTGCACAGAGCCCGGCGCACATTCCTGCACGCCTTGCAGTCCAACCAAAACATGCGGCATGCCGACGTCCGGAAACACTTTATTGTTCACGCCCCACGGACGCGCTGGATCTTTGTAGAACGTGCGCAGATAGGTGTAAACCCAATCGGCGCCGCGCGCGCGTGTTTCCAGCGTTAAATCCGGAGGTGTGGCACCGAACCAGAGCTTCGCGTCTTTCGGCGACATGGCATTCACCATCAGATCGCCGATTTTTGCATTCTGATCGAACTTCAAATGTTGCAGCACCAGATCTTCTGGAATGCCGAAACCTTTCACCATCCGCTCATAACGCTCGTACTGCAGCGAATGGCAGCCCATGCAATAGTTCATGTAAAGCTGCGCGCCGCGTTGCAGCGATACTTTATCGCTCGGATCAAAATCGACGTGATCGAGTGGATATTTTGCCGAACTGGCCAGCACCAGCGACGGCGCCAGCAATAAAACCAGAGCAAGCAATTGTTTTTTCATTTCATTGTCACCCGTTCCGGCACCGGCTTCGTTTTTTCGATCGATGTGTATATCGGCATCAACAGAAAGAATGCGAAATAAACAACAGTGAAAATCCGCGCCCACAACAGCCCTTCAAAAAGCTTGGCCCAAGGCCCTTCGCTAATTCCGAAGAAATGCATATCGGCAGGTTTTGCGCCCAGGTAACCGAGCACAAGGAAAGAAATCGCAAAACTGATCAGCGCAATTTTGGTTAGATTGCCTTTATAGCGCCATGATTTCACCGGGCTGCGATCGAGCCAAGGCAACACGAACATAATCGCGATAGCACCTGCCATCACCATGAAGCCACCGAGCTTAGACGGCAACGCACGCAGCATTGCGTAGAACGGTGTGTAATACCAAACAGGGGCAATGTGCTCGGGGGTTTTCAATCCGTTCGCGACTTCGAAATTGGCGTATTCAAGAAAGTAACCGCCCATTTCGGGGAAGAAGAAAAGAATCACGCAGAACACAAAGAGAAATACCACTACCGCTTGCAGATCATGCACTGTGTAGTAGGGATGGAAAGGAATGCCATCGCGCGGGATGCCGTTTTCATCTTTATTTTTTTTGATTTCGACACCGTCGGGATTATTCGAACCGACTTCGTGCAGCGCAAGAATATGCAGCACCACCAACGCGAGCAGAATAATGGGCAACGCGATCACATGCAGCGCAAAGAAACGGTTGAGTGTGATGCCGGAAATCAGGAAGTCGCCGCGAATCCACTGCACCAATGATTCACCGACAACAGGAATTGCGCCGAACAGCGATACGATTACCTGCGCACCCCAATATGACATTTGTCCCCACGGCAATACGTAACCGAGAAAACCTTCGGCCATCAGCGCGAGATAAATCAGCATGCCGAAAATCCACACCAGCTCGCGCGGCTTTTTATAAGATCCGTACAACAGACCGCGAAACATATGCAGATAAACGACCGCGAAAAATGCGGAAGCGCCAGTCGAATGCATATAGCGAATGATCCAGCCGTAATCGACATCACGCATGATGTATTCGACCGATGCGAATGCACCTTCGGCACTCGGCGTGAAGCTCATCGTCAACCAAACGCCAGTCAGCAATTGGTTAACCAATACAAGTAGCGACAGTACGCCGAAGAAATACCAGAAGTTGAAGTTTTTTGGCGCGTAATACTTACCCATATGGGTATTCCAAGCGCGCATGATGGGCAGACGATCATCTACCCAATCCCTTAAACCGATCAGCACTTTACTCATTATGCGTTCTCCTGGCCGACACCAATTTCGATGACCGTATCATTCAAGTAACGATAAGGCGGCACTTCGAGATTGGTCGGGGCAGGAACGCCCTGAAATACTCGACCGGCCAAATCGAATTTCGAACCGTGACACGGACAGAAAAAACCACCGAGCCAATCGTGACTGACTGTCCCGACTTGAGGCTGATATTGTGGGGCGCAACCAAGGTGAGTGCAGACGCCGAGCAGTACCAAAAACTCTTCTTTTATTGAACGATATTCGCTCTTGGCATAGCTGGGCTGTACGGAACTTTCAGAATTCGGATCGCGTAATTGCGCGTCCATTTTACGAATCGATTCAAGCGCCTCTTTGGTACGGCGCACTACATATACAGGCTTTCCTCGCCACTCGACCGTGATCATTTGCCCCGGTTCTATTTTGCTGATGTCCTGCTTGACTGGAGCACCAGCGGCTTTCGCTTTTGCGCTGGGATTCCAGGATCCCACGAAGGGTACGGCGACTCCAACTGCTCCTGCGGCACCCACTACCGAAGTTGCAGCCGCAAGAAAACGCCGGCGCCCAGTATTCACGCCGTCATTACTCATGACGTCATTCTCCCATTGCAAGCTTGCTAAAAAAGGCGGCTCAGGAAATCCCCGAGACTAGGAAAGCCAAGGTGCGCCGAATGGTAAAGAAATAGCACACACCTTACAAGGATAAAACCGCCGCAATAGTGCGTTTTTTGCTCTTAATCAATGCACGATTGCAGCGATGCGCAGGCATAAAAAAACGCCCTGCGGATAAATCCGAGGACGTTCTTGAAATTCGCCGCAACAGCGGCGAATTATTAACGCTTCGAGTATTGCGGACGCTTGCGCGCTTTGCGCAGACCCACTTTCTTCCGCTCAACTTCGCGAGCATCGCGAGTGACGTAACCAGCCTGACGCAGCGACGGGCGCAACGACTCGTCGTACTCCATCAGAGCACGAGTAATGCCGTGACGAATGGCACCGGCTTGGCCGAAGCTGCCGCCGCCGACCACGGAGATATTGAGATCGAACTTGCCGACAAGCTCAACTTTCTCGAGCGGCTGACGCACGATCATGCGCGCAACTTCGCGACCGAAATATTGATCGAGCGTGCGATCGTTGATCACGATATTGCCGCTACCTGCTTGCAGAAAAACGCGAGCAGTTGCAGTTTTGCGACGACCGGTTCCGTAGTATTGCGTGGCTGGCATAATGATTTTCCGTTAGATGTTCAGAGATTGCGGCTGTTGCGCAGTATGCGGATGTTCGGTACCTGCGTACACCTTCAGCTTTCTGAACATGGCGCGACCGAGCGGATTGTGCGGCAACATACCCTTGATCGCGATTTCGAGTGCACGCGTCGGGGCTTTGTCCATCAGCTTTTCGAAGCTGATTTCTTTGATACCGCCCGGAAACTCCGAGTGGCTGTAATAAATCTTGTCGCTGGCTTTTTTGCCGGTGACCTGTACTTTTTCCGCATTGACGACAACGATGTAATCGCCAGTGTCGACATGAGGGGTGTATTCGGGCTTGTGCTTGCCGCGCAACCGATGCGCAATTTCGGCAGCAAGACGACCCAGAGTCTTGCCTGCTGCGTCAACCAGGTACCAGTCGCGCTGCACAGCATCGGGTTTTGCACTGAAGGTTTTCATTTTTTTGCCTCTAGCGCCCACGACATCAATGAGATGGGGGCTGTTCCAACAAGGACGCGCATACTACAGAAGGAATTTTGCGTTTTCAAGCCGAATTCAATCTGATTCACGTTGCGCTCGACCGATCCACTCATAGCCTAGGGGCGATGCTCGCGCGCGAGATACTCATGCGATTGCATCTCCAGTAATCGGCTTTGCGTCCGCTGAAATTCGAACCGCAGCCGCTGACCGCTATACAGCTGGTCAAGAGGCACCATCGCGGCCAGTACCAGCTTCACATTGCGATCGTAGAATTCATCGACGAGGTTGATGAAACGCCGTGCCTGGTCCTCACGCGAAGTGTCGAGCTGCGGAATGTTGCCGATCAGCACCGCGTGATAGTCGCGCGCTAGCTCGATGTAATCGTTTTGACTGCGCGGCCCATCGCAAAGCGCCGCGAAGTCAAACCACGCGACATCATCGGCAATGCAGCGCGCCCGAATCATCCGCCCTTCGACCTCGATCTCCAGATCGGAATGACCCGGCTCTGGCGCAAGCGCCTCGAAACTTCGCGCCAATCCCGCATCGGCGGCCTCATCGAGCGGATAGTGATACAGCTCCGCTTTCTCGAGCGTGCGCAGGCGGTAATCCGTGCCGCCATCAACATTGAGCACTAGTGTGTGCTTCTTTATTAGCGCGATTGCCGGCAGAAACCGGGCGCGCTGTAAACCATCCTTATAGAGGCCATCGGGCTCGATGTTCGATGTCGCCACCAGAGTTACACCGTACCCGAATAATGACTCGAACAAGGTACCGAGGATCATTGCGTCCGCGATATCCGAAACGAAGAACTCGTCGAAACAAATGACACGCGCTTCGTTCGCTATTCGTCGAGCAATTAACTGCAGCGGATTTTTCTCGCCCGCCATCTGTTTGAGTTCGCGATGAACGCGCTGCATAAAGCGATGAAAATGCGCGCGCATTTTGCGCTGGATCGGCAATGCCTCGAAAAACGAATCCATTAGATACGTTTTCCCGCGCCCCACGCCGCCCCAGAAATACAGCCCGCGCACCGGTTCGATCGGTTTGGGGCTGCGCAATTTATCGAGAAGCGCAGCAAGCGGTGTTCGCTTAGCGACAGAGCGCTCTGCCGCACATAGGGCTTCGTAAAGCTGTTGCAAATGCTCGATGGCCATTTGCTGCGCGGAATCGCGCACGAAGCCAGGCTTCGCCAGATCAGCCTGGTAACGCTCAAGCGGGGTCACAGTGAAATCCGATGGAGGAGTCGAAACGCGGCCACTGTACTGAGCCGATCGCAACTTGGCAATTTAAGCGGCGCAATTTGCGGGCGCGCCGTGAAGTCGTCACGGTATGCATTTATACTGGTGAAAGATTCTTATTGAACGAGATGTTCTGGAGGTAAATCGTGTACAGCACTGCCGAAGTATGGGGCATCGCACTGCTCGCTATCGCTGTTGGAGCAGCTCTCGGTTACCTGCTATATCGTCAATTGCACGCCGCTCCCGGTCGCAGTAGAGATATCGAACAGC
>CAMLJR010000109.1 GCA_946480345.1 uncultured Spongiibacteraceae bacterium | reverse complement strand
TGCGAAAAACAATTCGCGATCAACTGGGCGCAATATTTTGCTGATGAACAAGCCGCGCTGATGCAGCTGCTCAAAGACGGCCTGATCGAGCTCGATCGCAACCATCTGCGCGTTACACGTATAGGCCGCATGTTTTTGCGGAATATCTGTATGGCGTTCGACGTGTATTTGCGCGAAGCTCGGCCAACGCGTTTTTCTCGTGCGATTTAGCCCTTTACTTAAAATTGATCGTTAATTTTTCGGGAATCTGATTATGTCGATGCTTCAACTTCAGCCAGCTGACAATGATCCGCGTTGTAAACACGATTTTCAGATCTCGTGCTCAAGCTGCCGCCTCGCCGGCATCTGTCTGCCGATCGCCCTGGAAGCGACCGATATCGACAAGCTCGATTCGATCATCCAGCGCGGGCGTCCGCTGCGCAAAGGCGAGCATGCCTACCGCGAGAACACGCCGTTCACCTCGGTGTACGCAGTTCGTTCCGGCACGCTGAAGGCCTATCGCGTCACCGATGACGGCCAGGAACAGGTGACGGGGTTTTATTTTCCCGGCGAGATCCTCGGCATGGACGGTATCAGCAAAAACCGCCACGCCAGCTCGGCGAAAGCGCTCGAAACCGCAGCGATTTGTGAAATTCCGTTCGAACGTCTCGGCGACTTGAGCACGCGCATTCCGAGCCTGCAACGCCACTTTTTCCAATTGATGAGTCAGGAAATCGCCGACGATCAGCAACTGATCACGCTGCTCGGCAAGAACTCGGCGGAACAGCGCATCGCCGCGCTGCTGGTCAGCATTTCGGCCCGTAACGCACGCCGCCGCCTATCGGCGACCTCGTTCCGGCTGTCGATGTCGCGCACCGATATCGGCAATTATCTGGGCCTCACCGTCGAAACGGTCAGCCGTGTTTTCAGCCGTTTTCAGAAAAACAGCTTGCTGGCGGTCGATAACAAGGAGATCACGATTCTCGATATCGACGCATTGCGCGATACCGCGAACGGCAATATGCATAGCGAGAAGTAGTTAACCGAGGAAAAACTGACCGGAGCCGCCGGCTCCGGGAAAAACTATCCGTCCGTTCACAGCCCGCTCATGGGCCGTTGCCGAATCCCAGTTTGCGCACCTTGGCGGCGGCAGCCGGAACGACAGGTTCCCCGGAGCCCCCATGCGATTGATCGCTGCGACCGGCAATAGCCTGCTCGGCGGACAATGGAATAAACAGAATCATGTCGTAGACCTGATGCAGCAGGCGACCCAGTTCCAACCACAACCGTCCGAGCAGCCTTGATATAAAGGCGATCAACGTCAGCACCGCGACCGCCGCGCTACCGAGCACCGGGCGCGATGTTGCGAGCAGCGCCTCCAGTGCCGGCGACAACAACGCGAGCAATAGCGGTACGACAAAGCCCGCGCTCGCCGCTCCCCACACCGCTAAAGACACCGACCCGACGGCCCGCCCGCTGGCGCTCGATGCCAGCAATAACGCCTCCCCGCTCGCGAGCATCAATAACAGCAGCGTCGAAACGACGATCAACGCGATCCGGCTGCGGCGCGGCAGACCGCCGAGAAACGGCAGCAAACGGCTGACCTCGGTTGTCTCGCTGAGCACCAACGCAATCGCCATGACAGCCAGCGTAAACGCGATGGCGGTGGTCTGGGCATTGACGACTTCGCCGCCGAGTAACCCCGCCAGCGGCGGCGCAAGCAGATTGGAATTCAATGTCGCCAGCACCAATGCGACCGCGGTGAGCGCCAAGGCCATCAACCAGCGCGCCAAGAACGACTCAACCCTCACATCGGCTCGGTTCGCGCAGAGTTCGCGGAATGCCGCCATGTGCGTATCGATGCGATGACTGCGCGCCAGCAAATCGCGGCTATCGCGTCCTACGGCTGTCACCTGCGAGCTGACCCGGCTCCACAGCGGACGCAGATCGGCGAGAATTTTATGACGCGCGTTCACGGCCCAGCGGTATTCGCGCATCACTTCGCGCTGCTGGTCGCACACGGAGTTGTGGATGTCTTGCAACACGCGGGCAACCGGCTCCGGATTGGTTTCCGCCTGCAATTTGGCGATCGCATCGACCGCCTCCACCCATCCGGGCGGTGCCGGCGGCACCTGCGCGCTGCGCTCGAAATCCTCGCCCATCAAATTGATGTGTTCGTTAACCGAGCGCTCCAGATGCTGAAACTTGGTCATATCCTGCTCGACGGCGGCGGCGACACGATGGAATTCGCGTTCCAGCTGGCGGCGGGTGATTTCCATTTGCAGGGCGAGCATCGCTTCGCGGTTGCGACTATCGATACGGCCGGCGACAGCGGCGCAGGCGCGGGAAAAGAGGCGCAGCCAGCGAAAACCGCCGCGACTGATGCGCTCAATGGCGCGATGGGCATTGCTGCGCAGCAGGTACATAGTGGCGATCGCAACGACCACCCATAGCACCAACGCAACTGCGGAAAACTCCGACCAGAACGACGACCAACTCATGGGCAAAGCCCCCGGGTAACACAAGGACTGGTAAGTCTACCGGGATCGGTCGGGAATGCGAATCTTGACTGCGCAAAATTTGCACAGCCTCTCAGAAGAAGCGAGCAGCGCCTGTAAAGCTGGAGCGACTGCGCGAGCCGAACGGATTGCGAGTTAAATGCCCGCGACCAGCCCATCGAGATTGAAGCCGACATCGCGCATCCGCGCCAGCTTGTAACGCAGCGTGCGAGGACTGATACCGAGGCGTTCGGCCGTCGTTTTGCGGCTGCCGCGCGTATCGCGCAATGTATCGAGAATGATCTCGAATTCACGGCGCTGCAGATCGTCGCCGAGCGCCGCGGGCGCGGGTTCATCGACGGTGGGCGATACCGAAATCGCTGCCGCCGGCGAGGTCGCAGGCAACGCTTCAAGGCAGAGATCAGCCGTGGTAATCGTCGCACCCTGATGCATGATCAGCGCGCGTTGAATGACGTTATCGAGTTCGCGCACGTTGCCGGGCCATGCGTAAGCGCGCAGCGTACGTTCGGCCTCGGGCTCGAAACGAACGCCGGAAAAACCCATTTTGGCGGCGTGCGCAAGTAACAGATTCGACGCGATCGCGACGATGTCGTTTTGACGCTGCCGCAACGGCAGCCATTGCAACGGGAACACATTGAGCCGATAAAACAAATCTTCCCGAAAGCGATGCGCTTCAACCTCGCCACGCAAGTCGCGGTTTGTCGTTGCCAGCAAACGCACATCGAGTTTGATCAGCTGCCGTCCGCCCAAGCGCTCCACCTCGCGCTCCTGAATCACACGCAGCAGTTTGGCTTGAAGCGGCAGCGACATTTCCGAAATTTCGTCGAGCAGCAGAGTGCCGCCGTTGGCCTGTTCGAACTTGCCCGGCATCGCGCTTTGCGCGCCGGTAAATGCGCCCTTCTCGTGACCGAACAACATCGCTTCGAGCATGTTTTCCGGAATCGCGGCGCAGTTGATCGCGATGAACGGCCCGCGCGAACGCGGCGATTGGCGATGGATATAACGCGCCAGCACTTCTTTGCCGGTGCCGCTTTCGCCGCAGATCAGCACGGTGGAATCGGTGGCGGCAACGCGACGCGCCAATTGCAGCAATTGTTGGCTGCTCGGCTCGACCGCTACCGGTTGCTCGTCGTCGATCACGGCTTTACCCACGTAACGCGCGACAGTTTCGATCAGCAATTGCGGCTTGAACGGTTTCACCAGGTAATCGACCGCGCCGGCGCGCATCGCTTCAACCGATCTGGCGATGCTGCCGTAAGCAGTAACGAGGAGCACTGGCAGCTGCGGATATTGACGCCGCAACGCCTGCAACAGTTCGTGGCCATCCATGCCACCCATGTTCACGTCGGACACGACCATATCGACGTACTCGCGCGGCAGTATCGCCAACGCTTGCTCGGCGCTATCCGCATCGAGCACGGTGGCACCGGCGAGTTCGAGGGTATCGACCAAGGCCTCGCGCAGATTTGGGTCGTCCTCGACCACGAGCACTCGGCTGTTGGTCAGCGGTAGCTGTGGCGCTCGCGAGCGTTGCGGCGTTTTCAAATTGGTGGTCAGAGTCATATCGTTGATTTCTCCCACAGCGGCAGCCGTAATTCGGCGCATGCGCCGCTGCCAGGTGTCGAGGTAATTGAGAAGAGTCCGTGGTGGGCATCGGCAACCGCGCGCACTACCGCCAGTCCGAGACCGGTGCCCTGCGCCTTCGTCGTGAAAAATGGCTCCGCGATTTTTTGCGCCACCGCGCTATCGAAACCGGGCCCGTTGTCGGTAACGGCAATCGATACCCAGCCATTGAGCAACGTGCAGTCAATCTGGATCAGAGCACCGCGGCCGCACGCCTGCAAAGCGTTGTTGACGAGATTGGTCAGCGCGCCGACCACGCTGTCTTTATTGCAGTGAATCAAGGCATCGGCGCAGCGATTTTCGAGCGTGACCTGCGCGTGCGCCGATGCGATCGGCGCTTCGATGGCCTGCTCCAGCGCAACGATCAGCTCGCCGGTCTGAATCGTGTCGGTGAGCTTCACGTCGCCGCGCACGAAAATCAGCATGTCTTTAACCTGCTGTTCGAGATGAACCAGTCGATCGAGCAGCTTTTGCGAAAACTTTTGTGCCTGCGCCACCGGCAAACCGCCGGCGCATAAATGGCCGGCATACAACATCGCTGCCGATAACGGCGTGCGAATCTGATGCGCTAGCGATGACATCATTCGTCCCATTTCGGACAGCCGTTCATGTCTGGCCAAGCGTTGTTGCAGTGCGCGCGTTTCGGTCAAATCCGTCAGCAGCAATAACTGACCCGGCTCACCGTCGAGCGATCGCGTCGCGATGCTGATGCGGCGTCCGTCCTTCAATGAAATCTCGTGGCCGTCGTCGTTGCGCGGCGCAAAACAACGCTGGATCACTTCGCGCCATAGTTCGCCAGTTAGAGCGGTACCTAATAATTCGGAAGCGGCGGGATTCGCCTCGGCGATACGGCCCGATTGATCGAGCACAATCACCCCGGCAGGCAGCAGGGCCAACAGGCTCTGCAAGCGCGCGGCAAACCGCTCCTTCTGCTGGAGTTCGCGCAGCCGCTGTTCGGCGACTTGATGCAGTTCGCTGTCGAGCTGACCGACCCGCTCTTCCATCTCGCGATAGGTATCGGCCAGCTGACTCGACAACTCGTTGAATAATTCGAAAGCGGACGCAAGCTGCGCCGCCGCACGCGGTTGCTCGGTGGGAAATCGTTCCAGCGCTGACAACGCCATGTCGTGCTCCGCTCATCACTCGTGAATGCGAGGCGACGTAAATCTGTCGCCAACCGCTGCCGTGAGCAATGATTGCAAGCGCTGTGCCGATGCTATTTAGCGAGTAATTTCAGCAGGTTACAGGAAGGGAAAAAACGATGGTGGCGGAGCTTTGACGGCGGTTAGTCCGCCGTCATCCCCGGGCGCAGCATGCCGTACTTACGCATTTTTTCGACGAGCGTGGTACGGCGTGTTTTTAACTTTTCGGCAGCGCGTGCGACGACACCGCCGGCGTCGTCGAGCGCCTGCTGAATCAGGTTGCGCTCAAGATTGGTCAGATATTCTTTCAAGTCGATGCCATGCACCGGCAGCAACGCCATGCTGTCGAGACTCGCCAGCGCGGGACGGCCATTGTGCTCCGCTTCAGGCATCTGCAAATCTTCGTCGCTTTCTTCAACGTGGCGGAATTTCTTCGGCAGGTCCTGCACGCCGACGACGCCATACGGATGCAGAATCGCCATGCGCTCAACCAGATTCGCCAGCTCGCGCACGTTGCCCGCCCATTCGTGGCGGCATAGCGACATGATCGACGCCGAATTGAATCGGATCGAACCGCGCTTCTCGGTTTCGAGCCGTGTGATCAATTCGTTCAGCAGTAGCGGAATATCTTCGATGCGCTCGCGTAGCGCCGGCATTTCGATCGGGAAAACATTGAGGCGATAGTACAAATCCTCGCGAAAGCGCGCCTCTGTGATCATGCCTTCAAGATCTTTGTGCGTGGCCGCGATGATGCGCACATCGGTCGGAATACTCTTGTTGCTGCCGACGCGCTCGTAACTGCGCTCCTGCAACACACGCAGGATTTTCACCTGCATATCGAGCGGCATATCGCCGATTTCATCGAGAAACAAGGTGCCGCCCTGCGCCATTTCGAAACGCCCGGCGCGGCTGGTGATCGCGCCGGTAAAAGCGCCTTTTTCGTGGCCGAACAATTCGCTTTCGAGCAGTTCGCGCGGAATAGCACCGCAATTCACCGGCACGAACGGTTTGTGACGGCGATGCGAGTTGTAATGCAGATTGCGCGCGACGACTTCTTTACCGGTGCCGGATTCGCCGGTGATTAACACCGTGACTTCTTTATCGGCGACCTGCGCCATCATCTCGCGGACTTTTTGCACCTGCCGGCTGGTGCCGACGAGGCTGCGGAACAATTGCAGATCGCGCTGTTGGGAACGGTGGCTATGGCCGCTGAACTGCTCGCGATAGACCTGCGCACGATGCAACGTATCGAGCAGTTTGTTGTAGCTCGGTGGGAAGTCCAAATGGGCGATGACTTTGCGCCGCAGCTCGGCATTCTCGATCTCATCGGCGGGTTCGTCGCCAAAAATGATGACCGGCGCCGTGGTATCCCACTCGTGAATATCGCCCAGTGTGTTGCTCAACGCACGCTGCCCGACACTGCCGAGCAGCACTGCGCCCACCGCCCGGCTGTTTTGGCGGGCATTCGCATCGCGGAGCAGGGCCGACCACTCATCGCAGGTGAAGGCGCGAGGGTTTTCACCGAGGAATTCGAGGATGACGCAGAAATCGTGACGGCGCTGGTTATCGTCGTCGATCACGACGACTTGCTTTTCTTCCCACATGTAAACGCCTCTAGCGATAGAAATCTGGCGGCAGCAAAGAGAATGGAAATCGCCGATGGTGGCCAGGGCCGGTTAGCACTAGCAGTCTCCCAGCCAGCTAGCGTTGGGAGCCTCTAGAAGGGTAGCCAGTATTTTTGACGGGTCAAATTTATGGCGTGAAATAGTTCCACACGACGATGAACGGCGTCAACTTGCTGACCTGCTTGACGATTTTTCGCCCGAGTACTGCTCCAACCAGCGCTCGATGTCGGCAGCGGCCAATGGCTGGCAGAATAGGTTTCCCTGCACTTCGTCGCAGCTCAGATCGGTAATGACCTGCAACTCGCTATCCGTTTCGACCCCTTCCGCAACGACCTTCAGATTGAGGCGATGAGAAAGGCTGGTTACGGCAGTAACGATCGCTGCCTGTTCCGATTCGTAATTGATTTCACTGACAAAGCAGCGGTCGATTTTCAATGTATCGATAGGAAAACGCGTCAGATAACTCAGCGAGGAATAGCCCGTACCGAAATCGTCGAGCGCGATCGAAATACCGTGGCTGCGCAGCTCGGCGATAACATCGGCCGCATGCGGGTCGGACATCAACACCCCTTCGGTAATTTCAAGTTCAAGATGGCGCGGCGGTAATCCCGCCTGGGCCAATGCGGTCAACACCATTGCCGCCAGATTGTCTTCGCGAAATTGTCGCGCCGAAATATTCACCGCAATGCGCCCGCTCACCAGCTTGCGCTCCAGCCAAAGACGGAACTGATAACACGCCGTCTGCAATACCCAGCGACCGATATCGACGATTTGCCCGGTTTCTTCGGCGACATGAATGAATTCGATCGGCGAAATATTGCCGCGTACCGGATGACGCCAACGAATCAGCGCTTCAAAACCGGTAACGACATTGTTGCGCAATGCAATTTTCGGTTGATAGAAGACCATGAATTCGCCGCTGCGCAGCGCCTTGCGCAAATCGCTCTGGATCGACATCTGCGTCGATACTTGCGCAACGAGCCCGCGATGATATTCGCGAATATCGCTGCGCGCTTCGGCCTTTGCTTCGCGCAACGCCATATCCGCCTGCTGCAGCAACATTTCGGCAGCAACGGTCGCGGAATCCGAACAGCTGAAACCGATACTCGCCGTCACAAACATTTCCTGACCGCGATATAAAAATGCCTGATGAAACAATTGCCGCACCGACTGCGCGAGATCCAGCGCCGCCTGGCGCAGGTGATCGCCCGACAATAAAAGCGCGAACGTGTCGCCGCCGAGCCGGGCAGCCAACCCGTTTCGCCAGGAACCATTCAGATCCATCGAGAGGGAAAGACGTTCGAGCAAAAACTGCGGCGCTGGCGCATTGATCAATCGACCCAACCGGTGCGCGATCTGCCGCAGCACCGCATCGCCGGCGCTGTGTCCCATCGCGTTGTTGACGCGACTGAACAGATCGAGATCGATACAAATAGCCGCTACCGCCTGCCCCGCCAGATGCGCGCGCGGGATTTCCTGATCGAGAATTAATTCGAGCAGCGAGCGATTCGGCAAACCCGTCAACCGATCGAAATACGCCAGCCGCAACACTTCGCGTTCGGTTTCCTTGCGCGCAGTGATATCCATGCTGATGCCGAGCAGATGTCGCGTGTCGTCTTCGTCAGGAATTACCGCGAGATGCATTTCCATGACGCGCTCGCTGCCATCCGAATAACACACGCGATGCTCGACGCGATCGCCGCCGCTGTTGCGAATGGCGCCGAATATCGATTGTTCGACTTGCGCGCGATCTTCCGCGTGGCACACGTCGAGCAAGCATTGAAAGCTGTTGCCGCACTGCTGCGCATCGATTCGATACAGTTGGCAGAACTCTTCGGAAAATCGCACTCGAGGGCGATCGATATTGAATTCCCAATGGCCGAGTTTGGCGATGCGTTGCGCGCTGGCCAGAGATTTTTTGCCGAGTCGTAATTCTTCGAACATCAAGCTGGTACGCAACAGATAACGCACGCGATGCACAAGCAATGCGTGATTGATCGGCTTGGTGATGAAATCGGTGGCGCCGGCGTCGTACGCACGATCGATCGATGCAACATCGTCGAGGCCGGTCAACATAATGATGGGAATAAAACGTAAGCGCGGATGTTTGCGCAGTTCGCGACAGACATCGAAGCCAACGATATCGGGCAGCAATGCGTCGAGCAGGATTAAATCGGGATCATCGCTCAGAGCATGATCGAGCGCGGCCTGCCCGCACTCAACCGCAATCACACTGAGATCAGCGACATTGAGAATCCGTGTAATGAGCGCGCGTTCGACAGGGTTGTCTTCGACAACCAATACGACTGGCGCGACATCGACGGATCTTGCTTCATCGATCGATGACGTCATTTGCTCGGTGCCATTCGAATGGGATACCGGCCTGCGGAAGCGCGATATCCTCGATTGTTTTTTTGGCCGACGCCAGTATCAGGTGTTCAGAGAAGCGGTTCGCAGCGCTAAAAACCCATCAACGCTGAATTGCTGCCTGTTCGATTCCGTCCCATCCTTCTTTTACTGTCCGCATTAATTCGGCAACTTCATCCAACAGCTCGATGCTGTTTTTCATGTTGGCTTCCAGCAATCGATGCTGCATGTAATCGTACAGCGAATCCAATTGTTGCGGCAGCGCGGCAGCGACTTCCTTATTCAAGCTCGCTTGCAGGCCGGAAATGATATTCATCGCTTTGCCGACTGCTTCGCCTTTGAGCGCTACGTCGTTACGCACGATTGCGCCTTTAGCTTCGGCAATACGTTGCAAACACCCCAGCATCAGCATTTGAATCAACTTGTGCGGCGATGCGCCTTCGACAGCTGCGGCGGTATTGACCTGTTTGTATTGTGATAGAGCGCGTTGGCCGACCATGCTGATGTCCTCCCGCGGGCGCGGTGTTGTGAGCGGTAGTATAGAAAGACTGAATTTTTAAAGCGCGAAACGGCAAGTTGATTTCGCTCTAAACATTAACGGCCATGTTGCCGATAACTTTAACGGCCCAACGCTATTTTTGCTTGGCGCGAAGGGTGTCTTCTTTATATACCGACACGTCATTGCCGAAAGCGAGATGGCGATGAAACATGGACAAGAATGACGCTATGCCCAAAACCATCAGTTATTCAAAAACCGATAACGATTCAATCTAAACAAAAAATTAAAGCTACCGGAAAAGGCGCCGATACAACTCAGTGAGAGAAGCTCTCGGCGGTGTGGTCCCCCACACTACAAGTCCAACAAGTCTCCCGCACGATAAGATCGCCAGGGAGTCAGGAGAAAAAACATGGCTCAGATTATCAACACCAACCTGTCGTCCCTGAACGCACAGCGCAACCTGGACCGTTCACAAGGTTCGTTGCAAACCTCGTTGCAACGTCTGTCTTCCGGTATGCGCATTAACAGCGCGAAAGACGACGCTGCCGGCCTGGCAATTTCGAACAAATTCACCTCGCAGATCCGCGGTTTGAACCAAGCGGTTCGTAATGCCAACGACGGTATCTCCATCGCACAAACCGCTGAAGGCGCGTTGGAAGAATCCACCAACTCCATGCAGCGTATCCGCGAACTGGCGATCCAATCGGCCAACGGCTAGAACAGCGCCAGCGAACGTGCTGCTCTGCAACAAGAAGCCAGCCAGCTGATCCA
>CAMLJR010000108.1 GCA_946480345.1 uncultured Spongiibacteraceae bacterium | reverse complement strand
GCATCAAACAATGAACCATCGCATTCGACGCGATGGTTCATTTCCAGCGCCGGCTGCGCGCAACTTGGTTTGCCCACTACTTTTGCCGGCACTCCCGCCACCATCGTATGCGGCGGCACTTCTTTCAATACCACACTGCCGGCGCAGATTTGCGCGCCATCGCCGATCTTGATGTTGCCGAGGATTTTCGCGCCGGCGCTGAGCAATACGCCATCGCCGACTTTCGGGTGGCGATCGCCGTGTTCTTTGCCGGTGCCGCCGAGCGTCACCGACTGCATGATCGAGACGTTGTTGCCGACTACAGCGGTTTCGCCGATGACGACGCCGGTAGCGTGATCCATCATCACGCCGCGGCCGATGCGCGCAGCCGGATGGATGTCGACGCCGAATTCACCCGAGATGCGGTTCTGGAAAAACAGCGCAAGCGATTCGCGTCCTTGTTTCCACAGCCAATGCGCGACCCGATACGCCTGCAGCGCGTGAAAGCCTTTGAAATAGAGGAAGGGTGTTGCGAAGCCTCGGCACGCGCAGTCGCGCTCGCTCGCGGCGTGAATGTCGCAGCGAATCGCTTCGCCGATGCTCGGATCATTACGCAACGCTTCTTCAATCACTTCGCGCACCAGCAGCGCCGACGCGGTGGGGCTGTCGAGCTTGTGCGCCAGGTGAAAACTGAGCGCAGCTTCGAGCGTGTCGTGATTCAGAATCGTCGCATGCAGGAAGGAGGCGAGGATTGGCTCGCGCTCCGCTTCGCGGGCGGTCTCGTCGCGAATCGTCTGCCAGACCGGATCGACGCTGATATTGCGGGAGAGAGGTTTTGTTGCCATAGCGCATTCCAACAATCGGTAATGGCCGGGATTATAGCTCCGGCCGATCAAAACACCGCTAGCGGCGGTTCGTTCAGCGCGGCGAGCTGTTCGCGCAATTCGAGGATATGATCCGCCCAAAAACGCCCGCTGCCAAACCACGGAAATGCGAGCGGAAACGCCGGATCTTCGCGTCGCCGCGCCAGCCATGCGGCGAAATGCATGATGCGTAGCGTGCGCAGCGCTTCGATCAGCCGCAGCTCGCGTAAATCGAAATCGTAAAACTCGTTGTAGCCCTCGAGGATTTCCGAAAGCTGCGCGATGCGCTCGTGACGCTCGCCGGACAGCAGCATCCATAAATCCTGAATCGCCGGCGTCATCCGGCTATCGTCGAGATCGACGAAAAAGCATTGCGCGTCGCGGTTGATCAGAATGTTGCCGACGTGACAGTCGCTATGCGTGCGGATATACGTCGGCTCGACTTCCGCGAATGTTCTTTCGATGTGTTTCAGCAGGTCTTCGCACAGTGTCGTGTAAGCGCGGCGCAAGTCGCCGCTGATGCTGTGTTCGGCGATGTACTCGTAGCTGCTGTAGCCGAAGGTTTTGATGTCGAGCGCCGGGCGCGACTGATATTTCTCGGTGGCGCCGAGCGCATGCAGCCGCGCCATCAATCGGCCCAGCGTCAGTTGTACGTCCGGATCGTCGAGATTGGGCGCCTGCCCGCCGCGCCGTGGAAACAGCGCGAACCGAAAATCGTTAAAACGAAACAGCGTATCGCCGTCATCGTTCGCGAGCGGTGCGATCACCGGCAGCTCGGCCTCGGCGAGCTGCAGCGAGAAGCGGTGCTCTTCGAGAATCTGCGCGTCGCTCCAGCGCTCGGGGCGATAGAACTTGGCGATGATCGGCTGTTCGTCTTCGATGCCGATCTGATACACGCGGTTTTCGTAACTGTTCAGCGCGAGCACGCGCAGATCGGAGCGTCGGCCGGTGCTTTCGATCGCATCGATGACCAGCTCGGGCGACAGTAACGCGAAAGGATGCGGATCGGCGTGCATACAACAACTCCTCAATTGATCGCCACTGTAGCACGCACGTCAACTGCCCCTTGTCGCTCCGTTATGGGGTTCGAGCGAGACACCAAACCTGCACCGATGCCGCGCCGGCATCGAGCAACGTGCGGGTAATTTCGCTCGCGGTAGCGCCGGTGGTCATGACATCGTCGATTAGCGCGATATGCAGTTGCCGCACGTCGCCGCGCACCTCGAAATTGCCGCGCAGATTGCGTCGCCGCTCGGCGGCCGATAAATCCTGTTGCGGCGTTCCCAATTGCCGGCGAAACAATGTTTTTGCTCGCAGCGGAATATTCAGGGCGCGCGCCAGCTCATCGCCGATGATTTCGGCTTGGTTGAAGCCCCGGTTCCAGCGGCGGCGCCAGTGCAGCGGAACCGGTACCAGCGCATCGACGAGACATGTGGTCGGCTCCGCGCGCAGTCGCTCGACCAGCAACAGGCTAAGAATGCGGCCGTAATGAAGCTTACGTTGGTACTTGAAAGCGCCGATTAGGTGGCTAATCGGAGGTCGGTATTCGAGGGCGCCGACGCAGCGTGCAAACGGTGGCGGTTCAACGAGGCATTGGCCGCAGAGACCATTGTTACCTGGAAGGAGAGGCGACAGGCTGAGTCCGCATTGCGTGCACGCTGAATCGATCCACGGTAATTCGCGGCGGCAGGATGGGCAGATGGGGTCGATGGCATCGCCACCGCATAAGCAGCACTGTGCGACAAAGAGTCGTTTTAGAAAGTTGTTAACCATACGCATCCTTGCTGGTTGACAGATCAAGCTCCGCCGTTAATATGCGGCATTATCCCTTTTTAATGCCGTGCGGCATTTCACGACCCAGGATTCTTGCCATGAATGCATTCGCCAACGCACAAACCGGCCTGCGCCACGACTGGACGCGTCAGGAGGTCGAAGCATTGTTCGCGTTGCCGTTCAACGATCTGTTGTTTCGCGCGCACTCGGTGCATCGCCAGCATTTCGATCCGAATGCGGTGCAGGTGAGCACGCTGTTGTCGATCAAGACCGGCGCCTGCCCCGAAGATTGCAAATACTGTCCGCAGTCGAATCGTTACGACACCGGTCTTGAGCCGGAAAAGTTGATGGAAGTGCAGAAGGTGATCGAGGAAGCCGCGCGTGCGAAGGCGCAGGGCAGCACGCGTTTCTGCATGGGCGCAGCGTGGCGTTCGCCGAAGAAGAAGGATATGCCGTATGTGACGGCGATGGTGCGCGGCGTCAAGGAGCTGGGCCTCGAAACGTGTATGACGCTCGGCATGTTGAATGCGGATCAGGCGCATGAGCTGAAAGAAGCCGGTCTGGATTACTACAACCACAATCTCGATACGTCGCCTGAATACTACGGCGAGATCATCACGACGCGTACATATCAGGATCGATTGGAAACGCTCGATTATGTGCGCAGCGCCGGCATCAATGTGTGCAGCGGCGGTATCGTCGGCATGGGCGAGAGTGTGCGCGATCGCGCCGGTCTGCTGATTCAGCTCGCGAATTTGCCGCAGCATCCGGAAAGTGTGCCGATCAATATGCTGGTGAAAGTCGAAGGTACGCCGCTGGCAGAAGAAGCGAATGTCGATTCGTTCGATTTCATTCGCACGCTCGCGGTCGCACGCATTTTGATGCCGAAATCGCATGTGCGTTTGTCGGCGGGTCGCGAGGCGATGAATGAAGAGATGCACGCGCTTGCGTATTTCGCCGGTGCGAATTCGATTTTCTACGGCGAGAAATTGCTGACGACGCCGAATCCCGAAGCGAATAAAGATCTCGAATTGTTTGCGCGTCTTGGCATCAAGCCGGAGCAGCGCACGATCGAGCAGTGCGAGGATGAAACCGAGCATGCGTTGCACGAGCAGATCGAACGCTCGCAGAACGACAAATATTTTTACGATGCTGCGGCAAATTAATTGCGCGAGGGCGACGCGATTGTTGCATTCGAGACACGTGGCAAGTACATCCATGTAACTCGTCAGCGACATCCGTGTCGCTGACGGTCCCGAATGCAACAACCGCGTCACCCGATCAAATCCGAGAGAACTCCCAACAATTTCCGGTTGAGCGATGAGCATGTCGATCGACGACGTTTTGCAATCCGCTCTCAACGAGCGTCGCGAGCAAAATCTTTATCGCATGCGCAAGGTAATCGACAGCGCGCAAGGCGCTGAAGTGATTGTCGACGGCAAACGCTATCTGAATTTCTGCAATAACGATTATCTCGGCCTCGCCAATCATCCCGATATTGTGTCCGCATTTAAAAATGCCGCTGATGAATTCGGCGTCGGCAGCGGCGCGTCGCATTTGGTTTGCGGCCACAGCGCGTTACATCATCGTCTTGAAGAACAGCTCGCCGAATTCACCGGCCGGCCGCGCGCCTTGTTATTTTCGACCGGCTACATGGCGAATCTCGGTGTGATCAATGCGTTGCTCGGTAATGGCGATCATATTTTTGAAGACAAGCTAAATCATGCTTCGCTGCTTGATGCGGGTTTGCTCAGCGGCGCACGTTTCCAGCGTTTTTTGCATAACGATATCGACAATCTAGAAACACGATTGGCGCGCACCCAAGCAGATGAGGGCGACGGAAGAAAATTAATTGCCGTAGACGGCGTGTTCAGCATGGACGGCGACTGCGCACCATTGCCGGAATTGGCGCAGCTCGCGCAAAAGCATAATGCCTGGTTGATGGTTGATGATGCACACGGCATCGGCGTGCTCGGAAAAAACGGTGGCGGCTGTGCTGAGCATTTCGGCCTAGACATCAATCAATTGCCGATTTTGATGGGCACGCTCGGCAAAGCATTCGGCACATTCGGCGCATTTGTTGCCGGCAGTGAAGCGCTGATTGAAACGCTGATCCAATTTTCGCGCACGTATATTTACACGACAGCGTTACCGCCGGCAGTCGCGGCAGCAACATCGAAAAGTTTGGAAATCGTTCAGCGCGAAACGTGGCGACGTGAACATTTGCAGGATTTAATTGCGCAATTTCGTCGCGGCGCCGAGCAGATCGGATTGCGATTGTTTTCATCTAACACGGCGATTCAGCCGCTGCTGATCGGTGCGGCGGACGAGGCAATGCGTTGGAGCAATGCGCTGGCGGAGCGCGGGTTTTGGATCAGTGCAATTCGCCCGCCGACGGTGCCGGCAAATTCCTCGCGCTTGCGCATTACCTTGAGCGCGGCGCATAGCGAAAAACAAATCGAGCAATTGCTCGATGCGCTGGCACACGTGCAGAAGCCGCAATGAAGTCATGGTATTGCGAACGATTACCGTCGCAGATGGCGAGCGCCACCGCGCCGGAATTGGTGCTGCTCCACGGGTGGGGAATGTCGTCGGAGGTTTTTCGCGACTGGTTGCCGTTATTGCGCAGACGCTGCAATGTCACGTTGCTCGATTTGCCTGGCTTTGGTCGTTCGCCGCCGCAATCGCAATTACGCATCGATGCTTTACTCGATCAGCTCGCGCATTACGTTCCGCTCAATTCAGCGTTGCTCGGTTGGTCGCTTGGGGGTGCAATCGCCACTAAATTTACTGCACGTTTTCCTGAGCGTTGCGCTGCGCTGATGACGGTTGCGAGTAATCCGTGTTTCGTCGAACGCGCCGATTGGTTGAGCGCGATGTCGCGCACAACATTTACAGAATTTCAAACGCAGCTCGAACACAATCCGGCAGCGACATTGCGCCGCTTTCTCATGCTGCAAACGCGCGGTAGCGATGCCGAACGCGATTTACTGCGTTGGTTGCGTGCTGTAGAAACGAAAGCGAGCAGCGAAGCGCTGGCGTGGGGTTTGGGGTTGCTCGCACAACTCGATGTGCGCGATGAGTTGCGCGATAGCAACGTTCCCGGTCTGCATATTTTCGGTAGCGCGGATGCGCTGGTGCCGGCGAGTGTTGCAGAAAATATCTCGCATATCGCACCGCAGCATTGGACGGTTTTGCTCGACAGTGCTGCGCATCTGCCTTTCGTCAGTCACGCGGAATTGTGCTGGCAGCATCTTGATCGCTTGTTGTCGAGCGCGGGATTATTACAGCGCGCTCCGTTCGCGCAACGCTCGAAGCGAGCGGTCGCGCAATCGTTCGGCAATGCGGCGGCGAGTTACGATAACGCCGCGCAACTGCAGCGCGATGTGGCGAATAATTTGCTGCGGCAAAGTGAATTTACTGCGCAACAAACGGAATTATCCACGCCAAAAACCCTGCTCGATATCGGGTGCGGCACCGGCGGGATCAGTGCGCAGCTTGCTAAAAGTCATGCAGTAGTTGCGCTCGATCTCGCCGAAGGCATGTTGCGGTATGCGCGTGTGCATCATGTCGATGAAAATTTAACGTGGTTGTGTGGCGATGCGGAAAATCTGCCGCTCGCCGGTGCGTCGATCGACACGATATTTTCCAGCCTCGCGTTGCAATGGAGCGAAAATCCGGGCGCTGCATTTATCGAAATCGCACGCGTGTTGCGCGACGGCGGCAGCGCGTATATCGCAACACTCGGCCCGCACACGTTGCACGAATTACGCAATGCATGGCAGCAAGCGGACGATCGTGTGCATGTGAATGGATTTATCGCGCGCGAGCAACTCAATGCCGCAGTGGCGCGTGCCGGTCTAACAGTGCAGTCGTGGCGCGAGGAAAATATCATGCTGCGCTATCGCGAATTGCGCGAGCTGACGCGCGAATTGAAATCGATCGGCGCGCATAACGTGAATAGCGGGCGTCCCGATGGATTGACCTCGCGCGCACGTTTGCAGCGGTTCAGCGCCGCCTACGAAACGCAGCGCGATACCGAAGGTTTTCTGCCAGCGACTTATCAGGTCTGGTATCTGCGACTCGGCAAAGAATGTTCGAAGAGTGAGGGCGCATTCTGATGATTGAAAACAATGGCTAACGCATATTTCGTCACCGGCACGGATACAGATGTCGGTAAAACAGTGATTGCCGCCGGCCTGCTTGCCGCGGCGAACGCAAAAGGATTCAGCACCGCAGCGATCAAGCCGGTTGCGGCCGGTTGCGAGCGTACGCCCGAGGGTTTGCGCAACGCCGATGCGTTGTTGTTGCAGCGCACAATGTCGTTGCAACTGCCTTACGAACAAATCAATCCGATCGCATTCGAGCCGGCAATCGCGCCGCATATCGCCGCACAGCAGGCGGGCGTTAAATTGAGCGCCTCGCGTCTGGCCGGAATTTGTCGCGGCGTGTTGTTGCAGCGCGCGGATTTGACGCTGATCGAAGGCGCCGGTGGCTGGCGCGTACCACTCAGTGAACGCGAGTTGCTATCGCGGCTACCGGCGGAGTTGGGCGTGCCGGTGATCATGGTGGTGGGAATGCGGCTCGGCTGTATTAATCACGCATTGCTCACCGCTGAGGCCATCGTTCGCGATGGCCGCCATTTGGCAGGGTGGGTGGCCAATCAATGTGGGCCGACGATGAGCTGCTACGACGAAAACGTCGCGACGCTCAAGCAATTCCTGCGCGCGCCATGCCTCGGTGAAGTGCCGTATCTCGACGCAGCCACGCCTGAAAATGCGGCCGTTTATCTCAACTGCATGCCGTTGATCGCGCAAAAGATATAAAGCTGACGAGCGGTTATGGCATTTATGCGATGCGGCTGCTTAAATTGTGCACAGCGTTAAGTTTTTTTCGAGGTCGATATGAGCGTTAATTCGGTACTTTCCGCCGGCGTCCAAGGTGTGCAAGCCGGCATCAGTCGCGTCAATCAAGCGGCCGGCGACATTGCCCGCGCCGGCACGACCGATCAAAACGGCGATCTGCTTACCCCGATTGTCGATCTGAAAATCAGCGAACAACAGGTCAAGGCCTCTGCCGCCGTGATCAAATCCGCCGATGAAATGATGGGCACTCTGATCGATATCAGAGCCTGATTCACATGGCCGCGCGATGAACAGCTCAGGCATCGGCGCGGCGCAGCCTTTTCAACCCGTTTCCCCGTTTAGTCCGCATAGCAAGCCGGCAGTCGGGCTCGAATCTTCCGATAGCAAGGACCAGACCCTGCCGCCAGTCGAAGAGACAGGCGAGTCGGATCGTTTACGCGAGCGACTCGGTCAGCGCGTGGGTGCGATCGGTGGAGAAGGCGATCCCGATTCAAATAACAGTGCCGATGGCGGCCAGCCCGAACAGCAGTCGGCCGACTCATCGGAAACCCCGGTAGCCGATTTGCTCGACACCATTCCGCTGAGCGCCACCCTGCGACCGGTGGCGATGAGCGTGGACAGTGCGAGCCAACCTGCGACTACCGCCGCTAAAGCCCTCGATCAATTCCAGCAAGTTACCCAGCAACGTCTCTCCCCCGGTTTGCTGCTCGATCAGGAAACCTGATTTACACCGGTGGCATCGACGTTTCGCTAGCGCGTATCCTTAAGCCGTTTCAATCCTGTTCAGTGCGCCGATCTTTCGCGCGATTATCAAACCTGAGGTAAGGAGTTTGCGATGCCGGATTACGCCGCCCCGTTGCGCGATATGCGTTTCGTTCTGTTCGAGATGTTCGACGCCGAGGCACTATGGGCGCGCTACCCGCGCACCGCCGAAGTGACGCGCGAACTCGCCGATGCGGTACTCGAAGAGTCGGCGAAGATCGCCTCGGAAGTTCTTGCGCCACTCAACCTGAGTGCGGATGAAGAAGGCATTCACTACCACGACGGGGTGGTGACCACTCCGAAGGGATTCAAGGAGGCGTTTCGTACCTACGCCGAAGGCGGCTGGATGGGGTTGGCCGGCGATCCCGAGTATGGTGGGCAGGGCATGCCGAAGCTGTTGAGCCTGATGTGCGAGGAGATGATTAGCTCGGCCAACGTGTCTTTTGCACTATTCCCCGGTCTTTCCGTCGGTTCGACATTAGCGATCCACGCGCACGCCAGCGAGCAGCAAAAGCAGATGTATCTGCCGCGTCTTTACAGCGGCGAGTGGGCGGGCGTGATGTGTCTGACCGAGTCGCACGCCGGCTCCGATCTCGGCATCATCCGCACTCGCGCCGAACCGCAGGTGGATAGGATTGAACCGAAGGCGGGCGGCAGTTATGTGCTGACCGGCACCAAAATTTTCATCACCGGCGGCGAGCAGGATCTGACCGACAACCTCATCTATCTGGTGCTCGCAAAATTGCCCGACGCGCCCCCCGGCACCAAAGGCATTTCACTGTTCATCGTGCCGAAATTTCTGCACGACGAGAACGGCACGCTCGGCGCGCGCAACGCGGTGCGTTGCGGGTCGGTCGAGCACAAGATGGGTATTCATGCGTCGCCAACATGCGTGATGAATTTCGACGGCGCCGAGGGGTATCTGATCGGCGAGCCGCATCAGGGCCTCGCGTATATGTTCACGATGATGAATTACGAGCGCCTCGGCGTCGGTCTGCAAGGGCTTGGCTGTGGCGAGCGCGCGTGGCAGGGGGCATTGAAATATGCGCGCGAGCGGCTGCAGGGGCGCGCACCCGGCAGCAAAAATGCGGCCGATCCGATCATCGTTCACCCGGACGTACGCCGCATGCTGCTGATGCAGAAAGCCTACACCGAAGGCGGTCGCGCCTTCGCCGCGTACGTCGGCATGCAGCTCGATACCGCGAAATTCGGCGATGGCGAAGCGCAGCAGCGTGCGGAAAGCCGTGTTGCGTTGCTGACACCGGTGGTTAAGGCCTTCCTTACCGATAAGGGTTTTGAAACCTGCGTGTTGGGTCAGCAGGTATTCGGCGGCCACGGTTACGTGCGCGAATGGGGCATGGAGCAACTGGTACGCGATGCGCGTATTGCGCAAATTTACGAAGGTACCAATGGCATTCAGGCGATGGATTTCATCGGTCGCCGCGTGCTCGCCAATGGCGGCCGCGATCTGATGAGCATTCGCGCTGAAATCACCGAGTTCTGTGAACAGGCGAGCACCCCTGACATGGCCGAATTCATCGCGCCATTGCGGGCTGCCGTGCAAACGCTTGAAACGACTACGTTCAAAATCATCGAGCAGGCGCAGCAGGACTCAAACGCTGTCGGCGCGGCGGCGGTCGAATATCTGCACCTGTTCGGCCATACCATGTATGCGTACTTATGGGCACGCGCCGCGCAGATCGCGCTGCAAAACACCGACGGTGCCGACGCTGACTTTTATCGCGCCAAAGTACATACCGCGCGATTCTTCATGCAGCATTGTCTGCCGCAGGTTGATGCATTGGCGAAATCGATTTTGGCGGGGCCGACATCGATTATGGGGCTGGCCGCCGAGCAATTCGGTTGAGAGGGCGGTGTTGTGAAATAATTGCCAGCACTTTCGCGGAAGCCGACCCGAATCTGGTGATGTATTACGAGGAAAAATAATGAGTGAAGAGCGCAAGCTGTATCCCGAGGATCAGGCGCGGGTCGATGAATATTTACGCACAGGCTACAACGATGTCGAGCGTAAACCGTTTCGTCCGCTGTACATGATGATCATGTTGAACGTCGTGACGATAGCGTTGTTGGCGTTGAGTAAATGGATTGCCTATAGCGCCGGGATTACCTGGTAAAAGCCTGCAAACAAACTAGGCGAACTGTAAATCGTTTTGGTATAGTTGCGCGCCTCGCCGGTAGCCCCGGCAGCAGCAAGATTTTCGGGCATTAGCGCAGTCCGGTAGCGCACTACGTTCGGGACGTAGGGGTCGAAGGTTCAAATCCTTCATGCCCGACCA
>CAMLJR010000107.1 GCA_946480345.1 uncultured Spongiibacteraceae bacterium | reverse complement strand
CGATAGGTAATGTTGTCTTCCTCGTCGAGGTCTCGATTCCCGTTTCGGTCTGTGGCGATGACGAGCTCACTCCCATCCCAGTCGCGGGTACATTTGCCATCGGCATTGATGGAGCAGACCAGGGATCTATAGCCCGTAGTAACCGCCTGGCTGCGAGCGCGTTGCAACAAGTCGGTGATTGTATAAATGGCGTTACGATGTGCGGTCTTCTCAGCGATTGACGCGAAACCGCTAGATCCAATGTGTAGGACTATTGCTGCAATCGAGAGAGTGGTGAGTAGCTCGATAAGCGTATAACCCGCATTGCTGCGTGTGTGCATGGCAGACATCCTTGTTTGATTGTGTTTTGCTCTTCCAGAGCAGCTGGCTAAGACTATCGATTCTCCATGGTTGACCGCGTGCGCTGAGTCACAATCTAACTCTCCCCCTCCAACCCCAACTTCTGCAATCTGTAACGCAGTTGGCGAAATGTCATTCCCAATGATCTAGCTGCTGCAGTGCGGTTCCAGCGGTGTTGATCGAGGATGCGTTGCAGGATTTTTCGCTCAATATCTTCCAGATATTTTTCGAGCGAATCGTCGAGCGAAAAATTAGCAGCGTGGTCGTTTGCATCGTCGTATTCAATCGGCGCTGATTGTGTTTGTGGCAGATGTAAATCGTGATCGGCAATATGGTTGCCTTCGCATAATGTGAAGGCGCGTTCGAGTATATTTTCCAGTTCGCGCACGTTGCCGGGAAAGTCATACGCAGCCAAAGCGGCAATCGCTTCGTCGGTCATTTGCGGTTTCGGTAATTGCCATTCGTCGGCGAGTTGACGAAGAATTCGGTCGGCTAATAGTGGAATATCGTCCTTGCGCTCGCGCAGGCTGGGGACGTGGATTTCGATGACGTTGATCCGATAAAACAAGTCGCCGCGAAAACGATTTTCTTCCATTTCCTGTTTTAGATTTTTATGGGTTGCGCTGAGTATGCGCACATCGACGCTGACTTCCTGATTCGAGCCCACTTTGCGTACTGATTTTTCTTGAATCGCACGCAGCAGTTTTACTTGCATCGCTAGTGGGAGGTCGGCTACTTCATCAAGAAACAATGTGCCGCCATGCGCGGCTTCGAATAAGCCTTTTTTATCTTCATGCGCGCCGGTGAAGCTGCCTTTGACGTGGCCGAAAAATTCGCTCTCCATTAATTCAGTCGGAATCGCACCGCAGTTGACCGGAATAAAGGGGCCGCTCGCGCGCGGACCGTTCGCATGAATCAATCTCGCGACCACTTCTTTTCCACTGCCCGATTCACCGCTGACATAAATCGGTGCCTGGCTGCGTGCCATTTTTTGAATTTGTTTGCGCAGCTCCTTGATGATCGGTGTGTTTCCGATCAACTGTGCCGTATTGTTGTAGCCAACCGGTTCATTGCTGCCGTCGAGGCGCAGGCTGCTGTTAATCAATGTGCGCAAACGATCAAGATCGATTGGCTTTGTGATGAAATCGAATGCGCCCGCCTTCAATGCGCCGATCGCGGTTTCGACGCTACCGAATGCGGTGATCATCGCGACGGGTACGTGCGGCATTTCTCGTTGGATGTGATTGATCACATCCATGCCGGAGCCATCGGGTAATTTCATATCGGTTAAGCACAACGCGAACTCGCGCTTTCCAAGCATGTCGATGGCTTGCTGCATCGAGCTGGCGGGAACGGTTTTCAAACCCATGCGACCGATTGTGATTTCCAGCAGCTCGCGAATATCGGGTTCGTCGTCGATGACTAAAATTTCTAATTTATTTTTCATTGAATCATTCACGCGATTATTCGTTAATTAACGGTTTGCGATCGGGATGCGAAAAGCTAATTCGAAAGCAGCTTTTATCGCCTGGCGTACGTAGGTAATGCAAGCGGGCCTGATTAATTTCGCACAGTTCGCGCGCGATATATAAACCCAAGCCATTGCCTTTGCTTTCGGTAGTAAAAAACGGTTCGAACACTTTTTCCTGATCGAGCGGATCAATACCGAGACCGTCGTCGATGATGTCGAGTTGCGGCAATTGATTGGCGTTAACGCTGACAATCAATTCCGCCGACGCCTGCCCGGTAGTCTGTTTGCTGTAGCGCAACGCGTTGTCGAGCAAATTGGTCACCACTTGGCTGAGTTGATCCGAATCCACTGTGACAAATGCCGTTTTAATCTCTCGAATCGTGATTGCTGCTTTGTCATCAAGGCATTGCTGATATTGCTCGACGAAGTCATACAGCCAATCGCCTAAATTCAAACGACGCGGATTCGGCGGTGTGCGGCGCGAGAGCTGCAGAATGTTTTCGATAATACTGTTAATGCGCTGCGAATGATTCAGCACGATATCGAGCAAACGACTATCGCTATTATCGAGATGTGGCGACTCTCGTAGCAGCTGGCCCGCATGACTGATTGCGCCGAGTGGGTTGCGAATTTCATGCGCAATACTCGCGGTTAATCGGCCAAGCGCAGCAAGTTTTAATTGTTGTGCACGTTGCGCGAGTTGCGCGCTGTCTTCGAGGAAAATTAATGTGTCGCTTCCCTGTTGATTATCGAGCGCGGTAAAGCGCGCGATCAGTTCGGGCCCGGTTGCGCTAATACGAAATGCTTTAGCGATGGCGCTTGGGGCAATTTTCCAGTCTTTTAGTCGTTGCAGTAATTCGCTGCGAAGTGTCGGTTGCTTGCCGGCATCGAGTTGATCGCGTACATCGTCGGCATGCAGCAATTCGACGGCAGCTTCATTCATCATTTTGATGCGCCCATCGCTCTCCGTGACGACAATACCGGTACGCATGCGTTGAACGATTAATTGATTTAGATGCTGCAGCTTGTTGACGTCGGCAGCGCGGTCGATCGCTAATTGCTGGCTGGTGCGCAGGCGTTGTGATAAAACCTGAAAGGCGAGAGAAGTTGCGAATAACAAAATTCCCTGCGTACCAGCCGTCAGCAAGCTTTGCGTCGGCGAGCTATTGCTCGCCAGCAAATACAACGTATCTCCGAGTAGGGCCAGTGTTGCCGACGCGGGCACCAGCAACGCCACTTGGCCGCTGAGAATTAATCCGCTGGCCGCAACGCATACCAGCAGCAACAAGCCGATGCCGCCCGCCGTCCCGCCGGACAAATGGCTCAATGCAATCAACACCGCAATGTCGATCGCGAAGTTCGCAAAGAGCAGCCGTTTGCTGAGGCGTTTGATTTTGGGAAAAACGATCAGCAGTAAAAAAACGGCGAATAGATAGCCGCCACATATTTCGACGAACAATTGCGGGTTGCTGCGACCGACCAACGGATCGTCGATGGTGCCAAGCAGAACCGATATCAACAAAACGGCAAGCGCAATCCGATACCAGCTATAAATCCGCAACAGCGTCCGGTTCTGTTGCAGCAAAGATGGGGATGGCTGCGGCTGTCGAGTTGGTGATGGGATGATTTGTGATGACATTTGGTGAGTATGAGGTCAATTCAAATGGGCTGCGTAAGTCTAGCAGCCCTGCCGATTTCATCGATCGACTCAATAGTCGGTTTGTTGCCAAGCAAGAGTCGGCTTTTTGCCAATATGGCGGTATTGACCGAGAATAGCCCGCTGCAATGCTCGATGAGAGATGTGCCAATGACCGATTCGCTTTCGAACACTCCGTTTCTAAACATTTATAGCCACGGTTTTTCGCGCGTGGCGGTGGCGATTCCGCGCTGCCGCGTTGCCGATCCGATGTATAACGCAGCGCAGACGATTACGCTTGCGACCGAGGCGGCGAACAACGGAGCAGTATTGGTGAGTTTCCCTGAATTGGGATTGCCGGCTTACACCTGTGACGATTTGTTTCACCAGGAAGCATTGCTCAGTGCGTGCATCGACGCATTGGCGGCGATCATTGAAGCGAGTAAGAAATTATCGATTGCGATAGTGGTGGGTTTGCCGCTGCGCGTCGATCATCAGTTGTTCAATTGTGCGGCGGTCATTGCGAGCGGTCGTGTTCAAGGTATTGTGCCGAAGAGCTATTTGCCGAATTACGGCGAATTTTACGAGGCTCGGCAATTCAGCTCGGCCTTCAATGCGGTAACCGATACGGTTGAGTTGTTCGGCGAAAAAATTCCGTTCAATGCTTCGCTGCTTTTTCAGCTCAGCAATTTGCCGTCGTTTCGATTTCATGTGGAAATTTGCGAGGATGTCTGGGCGCCGATTCCACCATCATCTTTTGCTGCGCTGGCCGGTGCCACGGTGCTCGTGAATTTATCCGCATCGAATATCGTCGTTGGAAAATCCTCGTATCGCCATCAGCTGGTGGCGCAGCAATCGGCGCGTTGTCTCGCCGCGTATTTGTATTCGTCGGCAGGCATGGGCGAATCCACTACCGATCTTGCGTGGGATGGCCAGGCGCTGATTTGCGAAAATGGTGAATTGCTCGGCGAATCGGAACGGTTTCTCGATGTTTCGCATGTCGTGTATGCCGATGTTGATTTGCAGCGACTCGCGCATGAGCGCATGCGTACCACCACGTTCGGTCATTCGGTGCGCAGACATCGCGACGAAGTCGAGCGTTTTACAACGATTGCTTTCGATATTTCCTTGCCGACGAAAAAGGAATTGCCGTTACAGCGTCGCGTCGAACGCTTTCCTTATGTGCCTGCGGATCGCAAACGCCGCGACGATCGCTGTAACGAGGTTTACAACATTCAGGTGCAGGCGCTGGTACAGCGATTGGCATCGTCGGGTCTATCGAAGGTTGTGATTGGTGTTTCCGGCGGACTCGATTCGACGCACGCACTGCTGGTCTGTGCAAAGGCGATGGATCGGTTGAAGTTGCCGCGGGCGAATATTCTTGCGGTGACGATGCCGGGTTTTGCGACCAGCGATCGCACATTGCAACAGGCGCGGCAATTGATGCAGGTGGTGGGTTGCAGCGCGAGCGAAATCGATATTCGCCCCAGTTGTCTGCAAATGCTGAAAGACATCGGCCATCCCTATGTCGATGGGCAACCGCAATACGATGTGACATTTGAAAACGTCCAAGCCGGTGAACGTACCAACCATTTATTCCGGCTGGCGAATTTTAACGACGCGATCGTCATCGGCACTGGCGATTTGAGTGAACTCGCATTGGGTTGGTGTACATATGGCGTTGGCGACCACATGTCGCACTATGCAGTGAACGCGAGCGTGCCGAAAACGTTGATCAGCCATTTGGTGCGCTGGGTTGCCGAAACACATCAGATCGGCGACCAAGGTTCGGGGTTGTTGTTGCAAATCCTCGACACGGACATTAGCCCCGAGCTCGTGCCGGCGTCGACGAATGCGACGCAGCAGCCCGAGCAAAAAACCGAACATTTCATTGGTCCGTATGAGCTGCAGGATTTCAATCTGTATTACATCCTGCGGTTTGGGTTTGCCCCGTCGAAGGTGGCATTTTTGGCGGTGTCAGCATGGGCCGATCGCAATCTCGGTCAGTGGCCCGAAGAAATTCACGTTGCACGCAATCAATACGATCTCGCTGCGATCAAGCGTAATCTGCGTATCTTCGTGCATCGCTTTTTTAAAACGAGTCAGTTCAAGCGTTCGTGTATTCCGAATGCGCCAAAGGTGGGATCGGGCGGGTCGTTGTCACCTCGCGGCGATTGGCGTGCACCGTCGGATTCGGAGTCGGTGGTATGGATGCGGGATGTCGATACCATTCCCGATAAATAAAAAAAGAAGTACAAATAAAAAAGCCGCAGCATTTACTGCTGCGGCTTTTTACATTCGGATTAGCTTAATACTTCAAGTATTCGGCGCGATCATCGAATTTCGGCGGCTCGATTTTATCGAACAGGCCGAGTGTCATCGTGTTAACCCAGCTGCGCTTCTCTTTAGCGCCCACCGTAAACCTATCGATGAAGTTGCCGTTCTTGTCTAGCGACGGATGATCCGCATAGTTGGCGCGTAATACTTTCAGCGCGTCGTCGGCCAAGTCGTTCAGGCCCAGGAGCTGATATGCCTGCACCATCACGGCTAACGCATCGGGTACCGCCTCGGTTTGCTGATAATTTTCGACCACATAGCGACCGCGATTCGCGGCGGCGAGATATGCCTTGCGGCGGAAATAGTAGTTTGCAACGTTGATTTCATAGCGGCCCAGACGGGCGCGCAGATAAGTCATCCGCGCGCGTGCATCGGGTGCGTACTGGCTGTCGGGGTAGCGATTGAGCAGTTGGCGGAAATCCTCGAACGATTGCAGCGCCGCGCCCGGATCGCGGGTCGTCATGTCGGTTGGCAGAAAGCGTTCGAGCAGACCGGTGCCTTCGCTGTAATTGGCCAGTCCGCGCATGTAGTAGGCATAGTCGATGTGCGGGTGCTGCGGATGCAGGCGAATAAACCGGTCGGCGGCGGCCACTGCGGCTGAACTTTGCGCGGAGCGAAATTGTGCGTAGATCAGCTCGAGCTGCGCTTGCTCGGCATAGGGGCCAAACGGATAGCGCGATTCGATCATCTGTAGATTCTTGACCGCGAGGTCATAGCTATCATTTTTCAGTAAGCGTTGCGCTTCCTGATACAGCTCGCGCTCGGACATCGCGGCGGTTTTATCCTGTTGCGCGCAAGCGCCGAGCAGGGCCGCAAATACGATAAGAGCGAAAAGCGAACGTTTACGCATGAAATGAATAACCTTTTATATGTCTCGGTGGTCGCGCGCTCGCTACAATCGGCGCCTGGCGGATGGCTGGTTCGATGGCCAAGCTGCGCGGAGGCGCTATTTAACCACAGCCGCCGTACGTGACCAATTGATTAAGTACCAGCTGTCACATTGATAAGTACCCGCTGGCGAATTGATAGCTGCCAGTTGAACAGTTGATTGACTACCCATAGAAAGCCGCATTCGGTGGCGTTGATTTCGGAGCTCGAACGCGTGTCTATTGCCAATTCACAATGCAGTGTCCAGCGCATCGAAAGCGAAGCGGTTATACCAGCGGAATGCCGCGGTAAGCGCTTCGACCAGGTCGCGGCTGAGCTGTTCCCCGATTATTCGCGCGCGCGTTTGCAGGCCTGGATAAAAAGCGGCGAACTCACCGCGAACGGCGAGCAGCGCTCCGGCAAGGATAAATTACTGCCGGGCACGCAGTTGCGCTTGCGGGCAGAGCTGCAACCGTTGCAGGGCGAAGCGCAGCCCGAATCGATCGAGCTCGCCGTGGTGTATGAGGACGACGACATCCTTGTGCTCGATAAACCCGCCGGTCTCGTGGTGCATCCCGCCGCCGGTCACGCCGAGGGCACACTGCTGAATGCGCTGCTCCATCATTGCGCCGATCTGGCCACGGTGCCGCGCGCTGGTATCGTACATCGCCTCGACAAGGACACCACCGGGCTGATGGTTGTCGCGAAAAATCTCAGTGCGCAGGCGCATCTTGTCGCGCAGTTGCAGGCGCGCGATGTGCATCGCGAATACGAAGCGGTCGTCGCCGGCATCATCATCAGCGGCGGCACCGTCGATGCGCCGCTCGGGCGGCATCCGCGCGACCGTCAGCGTCAGGCGGTCCGTTTGAATACCGGCGGCGATCACGGCGGCAAAGAAGCAATCACTCACTACCGCGTATTGCGCCGCTTCCGCGCGCACACCCATGTGCGTTGCCTGCTCGAAACCGGTCGCACGCACCAGATTCGCGTGCATATGGCGCACATCAAACATCCGTTGATCGGCGACCCGGTATACGGCGGGCGCTTCAAAATTCCCACCGGCGCCTGTGCCGATCTCATCGAAGAGTTGCGCAATTTTCCGCGTCAGGCGTTGCACGCGCGGCGGCTACAACTGTTACATCCGCGCAGCGGCGAATTGATGAAGTGGGAAACACCCTTGCCGGCGGATATGCGGACGCTGTTATCGCTGCTGGCGGCCGATAACGAAGGCCACGACGAATGAGCCTGATCCTGCTGCGCCCCGATTGGCCGGCGCCGGCTAATGTCGCTGCATTGACCACGACCCGCGTCGGCGGTATCAGCGCGGCGCCGTTCGATAGTCTGAATCTCGGCGATCATGTCGGCGATGACCCCGCCGCCGTTGCCGAAAACCGGCAGCGCTTGATCGACGCGTGTCCTGGTTTGTCGGCGATCAGCTGGCTGACGCAGATACACGGCACCGAGGTAGTCGCTGCCGATACGGCGGGCGAACAACGTGCCGATGCGCAATTCACCGATCAGCAGGAACTGGGTTGCGCGGTGATGACCGCCGATTGTCTGCCGGTGCTGTTCTGCGATCGCGATGGTCACCGTGTCGCAGCCGCGCACGCCGGGTGGAGAGGTTTGTGTGCCGGCATTTTGGAGAAAACCGTCGAACGTTTCGTCGATCCCGCTGCTGTGCTCGCGTGGCTCGGCCCGGCGATCGGGCCGCAACGATTCGAGGTGGGCGCAGAGGTGCGCACTCAGTTTCTCGACCACGCATCGCCGATGCAGCATGCGGACATTGCGATGTGCTTTCGACCGAGCGAGCGCGACGGCCATTTTCTCGCTGACATCTATGCTCTCGCACGTATTCGCTTGCGCGCGAGCGGCGTGAATGCAATTTACGGCGGCGGTTTATGCACGGTTAGCGATCGCGCGCACTTCTATTCGTATCGGCGCGAAGGCGTCACCGGGCGCATGGCATCTTTGATCTATCTCATGGATGGCGATTTATCGCGGGTCGGGTGAGGCGGTAGTGGCTTGAAATCGACGCGATGAGCCGCATTTAATCCGGCAATGAATAGAACTCCCCGCGTTGCGTGGAGATTTCGAGCTGGATGGGGACATCATGCGAATCGACCGTTTTACCAATCAACTGCAAACCGCGCTCGCCGATGCGCAATCGCTCGCGCTCGGCCGCGACAATAATTTCATGGAACCCGTGCACCTGTTGTCGGCGATGCTCGATCAGCAGGGCGGCGCGGTGCGTCCACTGCTCGCGCAGGCGGGCGCGAATATTCCGCGTTTGAAAACCGCACTCACCAGTGCGCTCGACCGTCTGCCGAAAGTGCAGGGCACGCCGGGCGATATTCATATGTCGAACGATCTCGGTCGTCTGCTCAACGTTGCCGATAAACTCACGCAACAGAAAAAAGACACGTACATCTCCAGCGAAATGGTGCTGCTGGCGTTGTTCGAGGTGAACAATTCGGTCACCGCGCTGTTGCAGGAAATCGGCGTCACCAAACAAAAGCTCGAAGCGGCGATCGATAAAGTGCGCGGCGGCGAAGGCGTCGATAATCCCGAAGCCGAGGGTAATCGGCAAGCGCTCGATAAATACACGATCGATCTGACCGCGCGCGCCGAGGCAGGCAAGCTCGATCCGGTGATCGGTCGCGACGATGAAATTCGCCGCACGATTCAAGTGTTGCAACGCCGCACCAAAAATAATCCGGTGCTGATCGGCGAACCCGGTGTCGGTAAAACCGCGATTGTCGAAGGTCTTGCGCAACGCATCGTCAACGGCGAAGTGCCGGAAGGTTTGAAAGACAAACGTCTGCTCTCGCTCGATCTTGGATCGTTGCTGGCAGGTGCAAAATTTCGCGGCGAATTCGAAGAACGTTTGAAAGCGGTGCTCAATGAACTCGCGAAACAGGAAGGCCGCATCATTCTGTTCGTCGATGAATTGCACACGATGGTCGGCGCCGGCAAAGCCGAAGGCGCGATGGACGCGGGCAATATGCTGAAACCGGCGCTCGCGCGTGGCGAATTGCATTGCGTCGGCGCCACCACGCTCAATGAATATCGTCAGTTCATCGAAAAAGATGCGGCGCTCGAGCGTCGCTTTCAGAAAGTGCTGGTCGATGAGCCGAGCGAGGAAGACACGATCGCAATTCTGCGCGGCTTGAAAGAGCGTTATGAAGTACACCACGGCGTCGACATCACCGATGGCGCGATTATCGCCGCTGCGAAATTATCGCAACGCTATATCACCGATCGACAGTTGCCGGATAAGGCGATCGATTTGATCGACGAAGCAGCGTCGCGCATTCGTATGGAAATCGATTCGAAACCGGAAGAAATGGATCGGCTCGAACGGCGGTTGATTCAACTGAAAATTCAGCGCGAAGCGGTGAAGAAAGACACCGATGAGGGCGCGAAAAAACAAGTCGAAATTCTCGGTAATGAAATCGATAAGGTCGAGCGCGAATTCGCCGATCTCGAAGAAATCTGGAAAGCGGAAAAAGCCGCGCTGCAAGGTTCGCAGCAAATCAAAAGCGATCTGGAACAGGCGCGGCTCGATCTTGAAGTGGCGCGGCGCGGTTCGGACCTGACGCGCATGTCCGAGCTGCAATACGGCATTATTCCGGCGCTCGAAAAACAACTCGATATGGCGACGCACGCCGAAATGCTCGACATGAAATTGCTGCGCAACAACGTTACCGAAGAAGAGGTGGCGGAAGTGGTGTCGCGCTGGACCGGCATCCCAGTATCGAAAATGCTCGAAGGCGAGCGGGAAAAATTGCTGCGCATGGAAGATTCGCTGCATCAGCGTGTCATTGGTCAGCACGAGGCGGTGGTTGCGGTCGCGAATGCGGTGCGTCGCGCACGCGCGGGCTTATCCGATCCGAATCGTCCGAGCGGTAGCTTTTTGTTTCTCGGCCCGACCGGTGTCGGCAAAACCGAATTGTGCAAAGCGCTCGCGGAGTTTCTGTTCGATTCGCAGGAAGCGATGGTG
>CAMLJR010000106.1 GCA_946480345.1 uncultured Spongiibacteraceae bacterium | reverse complement strand
CAATCACAAATTCTCGCGATCGAGCCGGAAGCCGCATTGCATTTGCAGCGGCATTTGCAGAAAGCGCCGAAAGCGGTTGGTGTTCGTATCGGCGTCAAAGACAGCGGCTGTTCCGGCTATGCCTATGTGATGGAACTGACCGAGCAGGTGCCTGACAATCATTTGCGCATCGCCGCGAATGACAATGTCGCGTTGTACGTCGATGTGAAAAGTATTCCCGCATTATCGGGCAGCACTTTGCGGCTGGTGAAAGAGGGCCTCAATGAAACGATCAAATTCGATAATCCCAATGCGGGATCTTACTGCGGATGTGGCGAAAGCTTCACCGTTAATCCCGAAGTCGAAACCCAGCTCGACGCGTGAACGCGCCACGCTGAGTCGCGCCGTCACCGCACTGCGCGTACCGAGCGGTGAAATCGATCAATTGCCGAATGCAGCCGAAGTCATTATCAGTCAGGCGCTCGGCGGCAGCTTTTCCGTCGAATACGAAGGACGCTTGTATCGTATCGATGGCCTTGATGCCGATGCGCTCGGCAAGCCCATCCTCGAATTAACTTTCGACGACGCCGAACCCGGCATCATCAAACTCGAACACGTCGATAAAGTTTTACGCACGGTGTACGACCCGGAAATTCCGGTGAATATTCTCGATCTCGGTCTCGTCTATGCGCGCCGCGTCGAAGGCAAAAACGTGTCGATCGATATGACGCTGACCGCACCCGCCTGCGGTATGGGCGATGTACTTCGCGCCGAAGCAGCGCGCCGTTTAAAACAAGTACCGAATGTCGAACACGTCGAAGTGAACCTGGTATTCAAGCCGCAATGGAACCGCAGCATGCTGTCGGAAGTTGCGAAATTGGAATTGGGGATGTTTTAAGGCATCCCCTTCCGCTCCCTCGCTTATTCCTTACATTGAAAAAATTCAATCGTCTGTACGCCACCGAACGTGCCGGTCAAGTTGCTTGTTGTAGACGGGCCGACGCCGATTGAATACGTCACGCCGCAACCATCGGGGCTGACATTCGGATTGTTCGCCCAACGCTCAGGGTCGCGGGCCACATGCGAAAGGCGATAGGATTTTTTGCCGGTGCCATCGATTCCGAGCATGTAGATATCCGAATTGATGAATTGCTCGTACTGCGGCTCGTCCCGATTATAAATGTGCCGGTCCGACTCCATCGCCGCGAAACGATCGTCCGGAAATAATCCTTCAGGTTCTTCGTGCGCCGCACTTTTCGTTTGGTTGATTAACTCGCGCGTAGTGAAATTGTACGAATAGGTCTGCACCGGCTTGGCATAATGCGAAAATATCAAACCGCTATCGCCGGCAAAGAAATCCTGTGCCTCAAATGGTCGCCACCGCTCGCCACCTTTGAATGGCAACGCCAATTCCTGCTTATTCATCAACTCGCCATTCGCGCTAATTTCCGCCACAAACATTTTGCTCGGGCTGAAGGTATTAGCTGCGCTGGTGGCATAGGCAATCTTGCGCGACGTACGCGACACAGCGATGCCTTCGAAATGTTCTTCGCCGAGATATTTCGGCGGCTGCGAACGGTCGGCCGGCATCCAATAAATTGCATTGCTGAAGAAGCGATTGAATGAGCGATTACGAAATTTTTCCGTACTCAGCAATAAGTAATCGCCATTGTTCATGTAATAGACGCGATAGATACCTTCATGTTTGAAATTACATGTGAGGCAGGTTTGCACACCTGTAGCGACATCGACTTCATAGGCTTGCGCATATTCGCCTTCGACGAACGCAATGTGTTTACCGTCATTCGACCAGCGGGGGCGACCGCCGAAATCTGTCAATTGTTTTACCGTGAAATCGGTCAATGAACCCGACGGACAGCTACGACCTTCGCGGCGCGGATAAATACGCTGTTCTTCCGGGCAACGGTCTGGATGGAGATCAACATAATCCACGTTGAAAGGATTCGGATGCACTTCTTTTTTCGGAGGCGCACAGGCGACCATCGTTAAACCCGTAACCAGCAATAACAGCGGGCGAAGAGAAGTGTATCGGCGAAGACGTGCGGTATACATCGATGAGCGAATCATATCGGCATTCGAGTTCTGGTTGATTAATGGAAACGTCAATATAAAAGACTCACCGCCGCACCAACACCCCAAAAATGGCTATAAGCCGGGATCAAGTGCGCACTGTCGCTGCACCGAGCAGCAAACCAGGCGGCATGCGCTCGACTGAATGAGCATACGTCCTTATGATGATCGCAATCACTGCGTAGCGTCCACATTGTCTATCCACCTCAAGACAAATGCGGACACCATGAATCTTCGTGCGATACCGCTGTGCGCCGATGCATCAGCCTTCAGAGTTCACGTCATGCGCCGATCGGTATACCGCTATTGTTCTGTCACCGCATTGCTGACTGCAAATGTATTGCATGCAAACGCCAGCGCTTTGAGTGCCGAAACATCGAATGCGGAAACATTAAAACCGGAAACATTCGACGAGTGTTTGTTGAATGCGGTGCAATCCGCCACCGCAAGTACGACGGTGGGTGAATTACGCACATTATGCGAAACAAAGTTGGAGCAACCGCCCGCCGAGCCGATCGCCGCTACCGAGCATGCTGTCGAAGTTGCCGCAAAAACTGAAGGCGTCGTTGAGAAGCGCCGGGCGCTCGAACGTTATACACACGACAACCCCTTTGTATTGACGCCACATCGGCCGAATTATTTACTGCCTGTCGTGTATTCCTGGCACCCAAATGACGAGGCCTTCGCCGAGGGCGACGTTCAACGCACTGAGGTGCAGTTTCAGTTGAGCGTCAAAGTGCTGGTGGCTGAAAATCTTCTTGGCGATAACGGCCATCTTTCATTCGCTTATACCGATCGCTCGTTCTGGCAAGCGTATAACCGGGATATTTCCGCGGCATTTCGCGAGTCGGTGCATGAGCCGGAATTGATATTCACACTCGAAAATGATTGGGAACCATTCGGTCTGCGCAATTCAGCCAATCAAATTATTCTCAATCATCAATCGAACGGCCGCGATGGCGAGTTATCGCGAAGCTGGAATCGCATCATGCTCAATACATTATGGGAAAAGGACAACTTCGTATTGAGCTTCATGCCTTGGTATCGCTTTCGTGAAGACAAAAAGGATGATCCGCTCGATCGCGAAGGCGACGACAATCCGGATATTGAAAAGTATCTGGGTCATTTTGAAATGCGTGGTGTATATCTCGTCGAACACGGTCAAACGTTCAGCGTGATGCTGCGGAATAATTTACGCAGCGACAATAAGGGCGCCGTGGAAATCGCCTATAGTTTTCCGCTCGGCGGCAAGCTTAAAGGTTACGCAAAATATTTTAATGGTTACGGTGAAAGCCTGATTGATTATAACCACCACATTCAGAGCTTTGGTTTAGGCTTTTTAATCAGCGATTGGCTTTAGTGGAACCTATGCGATTAATGGAATCTGTGCAATGAAAAAATATCTGGTTATCACAGGCGCAAGCCGGGGCATCGGCCTCGCTACGGCTAAGTTATTTAACGAAGATGGTTTTGACGTAATCAATGTGTCGCGCTCACCTTCGCCGCTAACTGGCATTCGCAATATCGATATCGATTTAACAAAACGCGGTTGGGAACAGCGCATAACAGCCGAAGTGTTGCCGATGCTGAGCGATGCCGAACAAATCGTGCTTGTGCATAATGCCGGCGCGATTATTAAAGATTCGCTGCCGAATCTCGATATCGATGAGTTTCGCCGCGTTATGGAAATCAACGTCATTGCGCCAGCGCAATTGACGCATTTGCTGCTGCCGGCGCTAAAGCCGACATCGTCGATTATTTATATCGGTTCGACGTTAGGTGAAATCGGCGTGCCGAATTGCTGCGCATATGTCACGTCAAAACACGCGATGATCGGATTGATGCGCTCGACCTGTCAGGATCTCGCCGGTACAGGCATCCACACCGCCTGCGTATGTCCGGGTTTTACCGATACCGAAATGTTGCGCGAACATGTCGGCTACAACGAAGAGGTTTTGCAGGCAATCGCCGGCGGTGTTGCGCAAAAACGTTTGATTCAGCCGGAAGAAATTGCGCGCACGATTCAATTCTGCGCGCAGAATCCGGTTATTAATGGCGCGGTGATGCACGCCAATCTTGGTCAGATACAATCGTGACCGGATTATTTGAATTGTTATTTCCGGGTAATCATTTTCCGGGATAAACCGGCTTACGTTTTTCCAGAAATGCATTAATGCCTTCGGCACAATCGGCGCTGGTTGATGCGATATCCTGCATTTGTGCCTCCAGTGCGATTGTCGCCGGCAACGAAAGCTCTAACGACTGCCGTAACACTCGCTTGGTCAACGCGTTGGCGCTCGGCGATAGCTCGGCGATTTGTTCTGCCCATTGCCATGTGCGTGCTTGTAAATCCGCAGCGCCGACCACTTCGTTGACGATGCCGTATTGCAGACATTCGTCGGCGCTGAGACGGCCAGCTTCCATCAACAATCGAAATGCACGTTTGTAGCCGACCGCTCTCACCAACTCCCAGCTGACGCCGCCGTCAGGTACCAATGCAATTTTGCTGAATGCCAATTGTAGATACGCATCCTCGGCCATTACCGCGAGATCGGTCGCAGCCAACAATGCACAACCGATTCCAGCGCACGCACCGTTGACCGCAGCGAGCACAACCTGATCGAGCCGGCGCAAACCGAGCAGAAACGGTTCGTATTCATTATGAATTTGCAACGATACAGATGGTGGAATGCCTTCGCGCAAATCGGCGCCCGCACAAAAACCTTTACCGTTCGCGGTGAGAACGATTACGCGAATATCGGTGCGACGTTTCAATTCGGTTATCGCATCGAGCATGCCCGCTCGCAATTCGCTGTTGAATGCGTTGTACGCTTCCGGCCGGTTTAATGTCAGCCGGGCGATACGATCGCGATATTCGATCTTTACTTTGGGTTCAGTCATTACTTTGTCCTTGCTACATCAAGCATAGGTAGCAGCGCGCCATGAATTGCTCGCAAACGAAGTTAATCGCGCGCAGCGTTCATCGCAATAGCAGATAGAAAGAAAATAAGGTTTAGTCTGCGACGACGCAGCAGTTTCTGCCGGCTTGTTTGGCTTGATACAGCGCGGTGTCCGCACGCTCGAAGACATGGTCGGAGGTCGCCGTGTCGGAAAATATCGCGATCCCGACCGATAACGTGATAGCGACCGGCTTGTCGCGAAAATGAAATGGACTCGCAGCCACGGCTTGACGAATGGCATCGAGTGTTTGCAGTGCTTCCTGCCGTTCGGTTTCGGGCATCAGGATCACGAATTCCTCACCACCAAAACGCGCGACGAAATCCGTTTTGCGCAATCGATCGCGCAGTGTTTTCGCAATGATGCGCAGCACTTTATCGCCGGCGAGGTGACCAAAATTATCGTTGATCGATTTGAAGTGATCGAGATCGCACACCGCTAACACTAACGGCCGCTGGTAACGCTGCCAGCGCTCATATTCGTATGTCAGACGCTGCTCATAGGCATTGCGATTTGGCAGCTGCGTCAGCGAATCGAGTAACGCCAAGCGCTGTTGTTCGAGCATGCGTTGCTCGATTTGCGCCGATTGCGATTCCATTTCGCGCAGCCGCTTGTTCAATGTATCGAGCTGGCTTTCTAAATCGCGCTGACGATTTTGCTCCGACACTTTGTGCTCATCGAGCGCTCCGACGATACCATCGAGACGCGAGCCGATATCGGCCTTCAATTGGTCAAGATGCGACGCCTGCTCGACGCTCGCTTGCATTTCCGCGACTTCACCGCGCACGACTTCATTTAGGTTTGCATCGGCATGCTGACGCTGTAATTGACTCGCACGCGAAAAATCGAGCGCACGATGTGCATCGCTCAGGCGCTCGTTAATACCGAGCAAAAAGTTCTGAAATTCAACTTCGCTGCGTTGCAACGCAGCGAGCACAATCATGCTGACCTGTTCGAGTACGGAAACCAGCTCGTACCAATTCAACCCCTTCGCTACTTGTTCGCAGGCGCGGCGGTGATCGTCACTCGCCGAAGGCGGCGGATCGATTTGTTTCAGCAAATGATCGAGTACCTGACAAACGGCGTTGCTGATCCGCGTGAACGGCGGCTCTTGTTGACTCGTCGGTTCGATCGATTCTTCGATAACAGCCTGATCGTTTTCGACACTGTCGGTTTGGCTGCTTGCATTGCTATTTGGAACATCGCGCGATGGCTGAACGATTTCCGCCGGCGCGACAATTTGCACGCTTTCTACTTCTTCGCTAGCGACAGAATCTTCATCGTCCTCGACAACATGCGCAGCATGTTCGGTCGGCGTCGGCGCTGCTGCCGCCAATTCCGCACCGTTGCGGCCGAATATGCGCGTTAGCAAGCCAGTGCGCGCAGTCGGATCGCCGGCGAGCACTCGTCCCTGCAACACGGGCAAGCGCGATAGCAGTTTCATTTCATCGCCATCGACATCGATGCGCTTCAATTGCTTCTGCATCGCTTTTAATTCGCGCGCGACGTCGGCGTTTGGTTTGCAATCGAGCAGTTGGGAGGTCAGGCGTTGCAATGCGGTTTGCAGAATATCGCTGCGCTGATCGCGCTCGTCATCGACCACCTTGATGCGCGCATCGATCTCATCGATCAACCGTGCGAGCGGTCGCGGATCTTCGATATCGCGACGCAGCAATTGTCGAAGTTCGGCCAGCTGCTTATCGAGCTGTCGATCGATACCGTGGGCCGCTACTGCAATTCTTGATGAAGCTCGGCAAAGCAACCTTTCGATTGCTTGCCGATCTGTGTTCCCGCGCGAGTCAGATGTCATTTGTTGTTATTGTGTTTAGATGGATTCTATTTTTTGGGTTTTTGTTGCCGCTCTTTCGCGATCAGATAATCCGCCGCCTGCAACATTTTTCGATGCATACCGCCTTCAGTCGCATCGGCACCGGAGAAGCCGCGGCCACTGATGCGATATTTACCCGCAACGATCAACTCCGGCGTGCCTTCGATCTTATAGCTCAGTGCGCGGGCTTTTGCCTGATTGATTTGGCTGGTAACCCCGAATGCATCAAACGCTTTGTTGAATTGTTCGGCGTTCACGCCGGCGTTGACGAATATCTGCTGAATTTTTTCCTTCGAATTAAGCATGTTGTTTTGGTCGTGGATCGCCGCAAACATCGCCTCGTGCGTTTTCGATAACACACCGAGCGCCTGCGCTGCATAGAATGCCTGCGCATGTAATTGACCCGTGGCATTCCAAATCACCGGCAGCTGGTAGAAATCGACATCGCTCGCCACCGTTTTGGCCCACGCTTTAACCAACGGCTCAAAGCGATAACAATGCGTGCAGCCGTATTGGAATACTTCGACAACTTCGATTTTTGTCGGATCGCGAGGCCGCACCGGCTCCGCCAAACGGACATAGTGCACGCCCTCTTGGAATGGCTCGGGTTGCGCCTGTACCGCAGCGGCAAACAGGCCAATAACTGACAGCAGAAATAATTTCATGCAACGCATTGCTTAACCTCCAGGTTGAGTTCGAGCATTGGACTAATCATCTCGTACCGCGTTGCACTAATGCGGCACACAAACGCGTTAAGTTTTTGTAAGCAATTCGGTAAACAAAAAAGGTGGCTTTGAGCCACCTTTGTACAGCTGCGATACCGCCTTAATGCAGGCCGGAAATGTAGTTTGCCAACGCCGCGATTTCACTGTCGCTGAGACGGGCGCCAATGCTGCGCATCGGTTTGGTATCGCCATCGTTCGCACGGCCGCTTTGATCGCCATCCGCCGCAGAGCGATATGCCTTCAATTGCGTAGCAATATAGTCGGCATGTTGTCCGCTCAGCCGCGGGAAACCGGCAGCTGCGTTACCGATGCCGTCCGGTGCATGGCAAGCCGCGCAAGCCGGCACGCCTTTATCGCGAATACCGCCGCGATAAATCTGTTCACCTTTGGCAAGCGTGTCTTTTTTGGCTTGATTGGCCGCGCCTTTCTGCGCGGCGTAATGCGCGGAGATGTCGGCGATATCCTGATCGCTCAGATTATCTACGAGGCCCATCATCTGCGGCACCACGCGAACCTTGGTTTTGATATCGGTGATTTGCTTGATCAGATAGCGTTCGCCTTGACCGGCCAGCTTGGGAAACGCTGGCGCGGGGCTGTTACCATCCGCGCCGTGGCACGCTACGCAAACCGCTGCTTTAGCCTGACCGGCTGCGGCATCGCCCGCAGCGATCGCGAATGAATTGCCCAAACCCAATAAAACTGCACCGGCTAAAACGATTGTTCTCATTTATTTCGCACCCGGAATGGCACGGCGCGGGACGCCGTGCTCTTTGAATTATTTCTTCGGTGTGGCCATGTAGTTGATCAGCGCTTTGTAGTCCGCATCGGTGCAGTCATTGCACATACCGCGCGGCGGCATCGCATTCATACCCGTTTTAACGCTAGCTACCAATGGATCCATGCCTTTAGCAAGACGAGGTTTCCAATCGGCTTCTGAACCTGTTTTCGGCGCATTCGCAACGCCTGACGCGTGACAAACCATACAGCTTTTGTTGTAACGAGCGACGACCGCTTGGTCATCAGCGGCGGCGGCAACGCAAGAAACTGCAGCGAGCAAAACACCGACAAACAACTTTTTCATAGCGAACCTCTTACAGGGGTGTAGAGCGGCGGGTATCATGACCGGCCATCACTCAAACGCCATACGACTCGCATCAACATGCTAATAGCCGTACGAAAAACGGCGGCATTATAACTGATCGTCACTTTGCGTCACCATCCATACCGGTCAATAAATTCATGAATCCCCCAGAGAAATCCACGATCAATTATCGCGGCGCGCACTTTCTTATCAGCGCTCCGACCTTGCGCGAATGCCCGCCGGACGAAGGCGCAGAGGTTGCCTTCGCCGGTCGCTCGAACGCGGGCAAATCGAGCGCCATCAATGCGCTGACCGGCAATCACAAACTGGCGCGCACGAGTAAGACACCCGGACGCACCCAATTGCTGAATTTTTTTGCGCTCGGCGAATTGCATCGCCTGGTCGACCTGCCGGGTTACGGCTTCGCGAAAGTCCCACTGGCGGTGAAGGAGGCGTGGCAGCGGCACTTGGAAGCCTATTTAAGTAAGCGCGCCAGCTTGCGGGGGCTGGTGTTGTTGATGGATATCCGCCATCCGCTGCAGCCGTTCGATCTGCAACTGCTGGACTGGGCCACGCACAGCGCAATGCCCGTCCATGTGCTGTTAACAAAAGCCGACAAGCTCGCGTTCGGTGCGAGCAAAACTGCGCTGCTAAACGTACAGCAAGCGCTGGCGGCAAAGAAAATTCCGGACGTCACCGTGCAGTTGTTTTCTGCGCTTAATAATCGGGGGCTGGAAGAATTACAGCAGCAGCTCGATCGCTGGCTGCTGACTCAGGCCGAGTCATCGACTGCGGAAAGCGAATAAAAAGACTCGGCACGCGTTGGGGGGTGACGTGCCGAGTACCAGCTCTTCTGGGAAAACACTGGAAAACCCCAATCAGGCCCTTGGAAACCTGGTTGGGCTTGTGGCAGGAGCCACGGGGATTATGACTAGGCTCACCGGTTGAAGTTCACGCCCCGATTAGTGCGCCTGATCCCAGTTATCGCCAACGCCTGCCTCGACCACTAATGGCACCAGCAATTCGGCTGCCGACGCCATCCGCGCGATCACTTCAGTGCGAAACGACTCGACCGCGTCGGTCGCGACTTCGAATACCAGCTCGTCATGCACCTGCATGATCATGCGCGCCGGCACTTGCGCCTCCGAAAGCCATTGATCCATCGCCACCATCGCCTTTTTGATGATGTCCGCTGCGGTACCCTGCATCGGCGCGTTGATGGCAGTGCGTTCGGCAGCCTGGCGACGCTGCGCATTGCGCGTGTTGATTTCGGGGAGATACAGGCGGCGACCGAACAGCGTTTCGACATAGCCGCGCTGCGCCGCTTCGGCGCGGGTGCGATCCATGAATTCGCGCACCCCCGGATAGCGCGTGAAATAACGATCGATATACGCCTGCGCCTCGGAGCGGCCTATTTCGAGCTGCTTCGCCAAGCCGAACGCCGACATGCCGTAGATCAAGCCGAAATTGATCGCCTTCGCGCTGCGACGCTGGTCGTGCGTCACGGCATCCATCGGCGCGCCAAAAACCTCGGCGGCTGTGGCGCGGTGGATATCCTCGTCGTGCGCGAAGGCATCGAGCAACCGCTGATCGCCCGACAAATGCGCCATGATGCGCAGCTCGATCTGCGAGTAATCCGCCGCGACGATGCGGTAACCCGGCGGTGCGATAAACGCCTGTCGGATGCGCCGCCCCTCCTGCGTGCGGACCGGAATATTCTGCAAATTCGGATCGGTCGATGACAGACGACCGGTCGCCGCAACGGCCTGGTGATAGGAGGTATGAATCCGACCCGTGCGCGAATCAATCATCTCCGGCAGCTTGTCGGTGTACGTGGATTTCAACTTCGACAACCCGCGATATTCCATCAGCACGCGCGGCAACTCGTACTGCTCGGCAAGTTCGGCGAGCGCATCCTCGGCGGTCGATGGCGACCCGGTCGGCGTTTTTTTTGTCACCGGCAACCCGAGCTTTTCATAGAGAATTTCGCAGAGCTGTTTCGGCGAACCGAGATTGAA
>CAMLJR010000105.1 GCA_946480345.1 uncultured Spongiibacteraceae bacterium | reverse complement strand
CAACCGGCACTCCGTGTGTGGCCTTACCATCACTCGTCATACGAATGACGCCAGGGCCCGCGAAATAGCCGTCGGCTCGCGCTGCTACTGGTACCGCCGCCCATACTGCACCTGCGGCGTCGAGACAGATGCCATCGGGAATTCCGCCTTCCGGCAATGTCGCGAAAACGCGCGGGTTGGACAGCGTATTGTCGTTGAGGTTGATATCGAAGCAGGTAATTCGCAGCGCCGTGGATTCGGCGACGTAGAGTGTTTTGCCATCCGGACTGATGGCCATGCCATTAGGCGACATCATGTTGCGGGCTGCAATGCGGGTGGTACCGGTTGTGTTGACCGCGATAATTTCGGTGGGCGGTGGCATGCCTTCCGCAGAAGTGCTCCAGATATCGAAACCTGGCTGGCTGACGTAAGCACAGCTGCGCGTTGTGGCCATATCGTTGAGCACGAAGCGGCACACATCGCTCAGGTCAGCATATTTCGCGCTATTGCCGTTACAAATTTTGGTCAACAACCGCTGTTTCGATTGAACGCACACGAGTTCATCGCCGATGAACCCGAGACCGCCAATAAAATCGTCGGCGGATTGATACACCGTTTCCGTTTGACCATTGGGTTCATGGCGATAAATGCGGCCGGCGGTAATATCCGAAAAATACAGTGCCCCATCATGCCAGCGCGGACATTCCGGCAGCGTCAAACCATCGATTACTGTTTCGGGTTTTGATAAAGCGATCATTGTCGTCACTCTATGCGTTTTATTGTTATGCGCACCGTGAGGCCTGCGCCAGTATTTTCGGCAAATAAAAATGCCTGCAATTGCAGGCATTTTACAGGGCGACTTAACCGAGTCGTTCTTTCAACTTTCCTTTCAATTTATCGCGCATTGCACGCAGCGATTGCTCGGTGCTGTCCCAGCCGATGCAGCCGTCGGTGACCGATACGCCGTATTGCAGTTTGCTTAAATCGTCGGGAATCGATTGCGCGCCGGCGAATAAATTACTTTCGACCATCAAGCCGACAATCGATTTATTGCCTTCGAGCACTTGATTGGTGACGTTTTCGATGACCAGCGGTTGCAGTTCCGGTTGCTTGTTCGAATTCGCGTGCGAGCAATCGACCATGATGTTCGGTTGGATTTTCGCTTTCGCCAATTCCTGCTCGCACAATGCGATATGCACCGAATCGTAATTCGGACCGTTGCTGCCGCCGCGCAATACGATGTGCGAATACGCATTGCCTTTGGTGTGGATGACGGCAACTTGTCCCTCGGAATTAATGCCGAGAAAACGGTGCGGTTGCGATACCGATTTCAATGCGTTAATCGCAACGGCGAGACCGCCGTCGGTGCCGTTCTTGAAACCGATCGACGAGCTGAGGCCGCTGGCCATTTCGCGGTGGGTTTGCGATTCGGTCGTGCGTGCGCCGATGGCGGACCAGGTAATGCAATCCTGCAGATATTGCGGCGAAATCGGATCGAGCGCTTCGGTTGATGTCGGCAGACCCATTTCCGCAATATCGAGCAGCAGCTTGCGGCCGATGTGCAAACCGTCCTGAATTTTGAATGTGTCGTTCATGTACGGATCGTTGATTAGGCCTTTCCAGCCGACCGTCGTACGAGGTTTCTCAAAATACACGCGCATGACGATGAACAGCGTATCGCTCACTTCATCGGCGAGTTTTTTCAGGCGGCGCGCATAGTCGTGGGCGGCATCGACATCGTGAATCGAGCAGGGGCCGACCACAACGAATAGGCGGTGGTCCTTGCGGTCGAGAATATTGCGGATGACTTCGCGGCTATGTGTGATGGTTTCGCGCGCTGCGGCGGACATCGGCAGGGCGGCCTTGAGCTGGTCAGGCGTGATCAACACTTCCTGAGCGGTGACGTTTAAGTTCTCGACGACGCTATCGGGCATGACGGATTCCGTACTTTGTATTCATAACAGGGCTGGCGATTGTACCGAAATTGACCTGTTTCGGGATGTCGGCTTTTGAATGTTTTTTGCCGTAGCGCGGCCAAAGCGGGCGGAGCGGCGAAGACAAGGCGCGGTTACAATGCCCGCTTGTTTTTACCGGCCGACTCCATGACCCAGCAAGCCCTGCTTTTCGATGCTGCATTACTGCGCCCGGCGCTGGCCGATGGGACGTTGATGCTGACGCCAAATCGCCGCCTAGCGAGTCGTATACGTATGGCTCTGGCGGCAGGACTCGACGCCGCTCCCGCAGCGCCGATCATGGCGATTGCCGATTGGCTGCAAACGTTATGGCAGCAGATGATTTTTCGCGCCGATCCGCTCGCGCTCGGTCAATGGGTGTTATCGCCCGCGCAGGAATCGGCGCTATGGGAACAATCCGTGCGCGCCGGTTCGGTGCCGTTGTTGCGTCCTGCGCAAGCTGCGGAGCAAAGCGCGAGCGCTTATCGCACGCTGGCGCTTTGGCAGCAATTACCGCTGCGCTCGAATATTCGCGATGAATTTCTCGCGCAGCCCGACACGGCGACATTTATTGAATGGCTAGATCGCTTCGAGCGCGAATGCAGCGGGCGTAACGCGATCGTTGTGGCCGAGCGCGATCGACGCGTTGTTGAAGCGGCGCTGCAAAATCGTATCGACTTGCCGCAAAAAATAATCGGCATCGGTTTCGACGATATGCCGCCGTTGTATAGAACGTTGCTGCAACGCAGCGAATTTTCCGAACTCGAATTGCCGAACCGGTTGCGCGATGCGCAATGCGTCGGTTGCGATACGTTCGAGCAACAATTGCAGGCGGCTGCGCTGTGGGTGCAGCAGCAGATGCAAAATAATCCGCACGGTCCGTTTGCGATCGTCGTGCCGAACTTGAATCAGCAGCGCGCGGTGGTCGAACGCGTATTGCTCGATGTATTGACGCCCGATCACATCTCGCCGAACCAATCGCGCCAATTGCCGCCGCTAAATTTCTCCGCCGGCGAACCACTGGCGCAAACACCGCTGATTCGATGTGCGTTGCAATTACTCGAATTAACGGCGCCGAAGATCGAATTGCAAACACTGATGCAATTAATACGCGCGCCGTTTTTAAATGGCGCGGATGCGATCGAACCGATCGTTGCGTTCATCGAAAATATCACTGACTTGCGCGTTGCCGAATTGAGCGCCGCGCAAGTGCGTCAATGCGCCGATGCCGTCGCACAGCAATTTCCCGAATGGCCTTTGCCTGCGCAATTACAGCAACTCGGCGAACATGTGCGACGCGAGCGTTTGGCGAGCGCACGCATGAGCGCGAGTGCGTGGGCCGATCAATTCTCGCAGTGGCTCACGCTGTTGGGTTGGCCCGGTACGCGCACGCTCGACAGCATCGAATATCAGCAGCACGCGCAATGGCAGCAGGCGTTGATCGATTTCGCGCAGTTCGATCAGCTCGCCGGCACATTCGACAGGACGCAGGCATTGCAGCGGTTGCGGCAACTCGTGCAGGCGTTGGTATTTCAACCGCAAACGGTAGATACGCCGATACAGGTACTCGGCGTACTCGAAGCGGCGGGGCTGCAATTCAGCGGATTGTGGATTTGCGAAATGGGCGAGGATTGCTGGCCGCCGGCCGCGAGCGCGCATCCGTTAATGCCGCGCGAATTACAGCGCCGTTTGCGCATGCCGCGTTGCGATGCCGACCGCGAATACGCAATCGCGCAACGTCTCACCCAATCGCTGCTCGCCAGTGCGGAGCATGTAATCGTCAGTTATCAGCGCGAACGCGAGGAAGTTGAATGTGGGCCAAGCCCGTTGTTCGCTTTGGTACCGCAAATAGATCTAACGGAATTACTCGGCGGCGGCTGCGACGAACTTTTACCAAGCGAACAACGTTGGCGCGCCGACAACGAACACCATGCGCTCGATACATTCGAATCCGGTAACGCTCCGGTATTTGTTACCGGCGAGCGTGCGCACGGTGGCGCCGGTTTGTTTAAAGATCAAGCGGCGTGTCCATTTCGCGCATTTGCGCGGCATCGGCTCGGTGCGCAAGCGCTCGATGAGCCGGTCGCCGGTCTGGATGCAGCCGAACGCGGCAATATTCTGCACACCGCGCTGGAAATGGTATGGCGCGAATTGAAAACGCATGCAGCGTTAATTGCATTAAGCGAAACGCAACGTGTCGATTTATGCGAGCGCGCCGCTGAATTCGCGTTGAAATCGTTTCGCGAGCGCAATGCACATCGCATCGGCCATCGCTTTCTTCGGTTGGAAGCAATACGGCTTACGCGTTTATTGCAGCAATGGTTAAGCATCGAAAGCGAACGCGGCAGCTTTGTAGTCGATGCCATCGAGCAGCGGCGCGATCTGCAATTCGCGGGGTTGCAATTACGGTTGCGCGTCGATCGTATCGATCGGCTCGACGACGGCCGGTTACTCGTGGTCGATTACAAAACGAAAAATCTGAATTGCCGCGTCGAAGAATGGTTGGGCGAAAGGCCGGATGAGCCGCAATTGCCGCTTTATAGCGTTCTGTTGAATGGCAGTGACAGTAAAAGAGATAGTGGCAGTGGCGATGACAACAAGGTGGCAGGCATTGCATTTGCGCAGGTGCGCAACGAAAAACCGCAATTCGTTGGCGTTGGCGATGACGTATTACAAGCGCAGGGATTTCGCACGGCAGCGCAACTCGGCGAAGAGTTTTCCGCCGATAGCTGGGCATCGTTACAAGCCCGCTGGAAAACGATTCTCGAAAATCTGGCGCACGATTTTATCGCCGGCAACGCGGTCGTCGATCCGAAAGCGGGAAGCGCGTGCACTTATTGCGATCTCGCCAGCGTCTGCCGTATCGCGCATCAATTCGACGAGGCGAATCATTCTGGCGATGGCGATATAGAAAGAAACGCAGTGGAGGAAACGGAATGACCTCCGCCATCGTCACGCCGATAGATATCGGGCAGCGTCTTATTGCACTCGATCCCACGCAATCGTTTTGCGTTACCGCTCCCGCCGGCTCTGGAAAAACCGAATTACTCAGCCAGCGCGTATTGGCGTTGCTGGCGCGCGCCGAACAGCCTGAAGAAATTATCGCAATCACCTTTACGCGCAAAGCCGCAGCGGAAATGCGCGAACGGATTTTAACCGCGCTGCGTGCGGCGCAAGCGTCCGAACCCGCCGAAACGCATAAGCGCCAAACATGGCAGCTCGCGCGCGCAGCGTTACAGCGCGATAGCGAATGCGGCTGGAATCTGCTGAATAATCCCGCACGTTTGCGCGTGCAAACGATCGACGGTTTTTGCGCAAGCCTGACCGCGCAAATGCCCGTGCTATCGCAATTCGGCGGTCAACCGCGCGTGACCGAACAAGCTGCGCCGCTGTATCGCGCCGCCGTCGATGCGTTGCTCGCGCAGTTGGAGCAACCCGATCCAATCGCCGACAGCATCGCTGAGTTATTGCTTCATCTCGATAATCGTGTTGAAAGGCTGCACGAATTGTTGGCGGATTTACTCGCGCGCCGCGATCAATGGTTACCGCATATTTTTATCGATGCCGAGAACAGCGCCGGCGACGATGACGAAGGTATCGATAGCGAAAGCACGCGCACTCGCCTCGAACACACACTGCGTCAAGTACGCTGCGACGCACTACATAAAGCGCGTCAGCATTTATTGATTTATCGCGGCGAATTATTGCCGTTGCTCGATTTCGCCGCGCAACGTTTGCAGGAAGACCAACCCGATCATCCATTAGTGGCATTGATCGGTTGCATCGAATATCCGGAATGCGATTCGGCAGCGGTCGAACACTGGCGTTGCATTGCCGAATTCCTGCTGAAAAAGGATGGCGATTGGCGCAAGCAGGTCGATAAGCGGCTCGGCTTTCCGCCTGGCGTCGGTTTGCAAAAAGCCGAGTTTCAGCAGCGTAAACAGGCAATGACGGCATTGCTCGAATCATTGACCGAGCATGCCGATCTACGCGAAGTGCTGAACGAAATTTTGCACTTGCCTGCGCACGATTACGCCGATGCGCAGTGGCAGGTGCTGGTGCATTTGACGCAGGTACTGCGGCATGCGGTAGCGCAATTGCAGTTGGTATTTCAAACGCGCGGCGAAGTCGATTTCACCGAAATGTCGTTATCGGCATTGCGCGCACTCGGTACTGAACTCGATCCCACCGAATTAATGTTGAGGCTCGATTATCGTATTCGCCATTTGTTGATCGACGAATTTCAGGATACATCGGCAACGCAATACCGTTTGCTTGAGCGGCTGCTCGAAGGTTGGGCGGAAAATAATGCGAGCGGTGCGCCGGAGCAGACATTGTTTATCGTCGGCGATGGTATGCAATCGATTTACGGTTTCCGTGAAGCCAAAGTCGGCCTATTTCTGGAAGCGCGCCGGCAAGGGGTCAATCAACTCGAATTAATCGACGCACCGCTGAGCGTGAATTTCCGCTCGACGCCAACCATTGTCGAATGGGTTAACCGCGTATTCGAACAGGCGTTTCCGCATAGCGAACACGTCGCGCGCGGCGCAGTCCCATATGAACCATCGAGTGCGTTCAATCCGAATCGGCCCGACAGCGAAGTGGCGGTTTACGGTATGCGCAACGATCCAGAGCGCACCGCCGAAGCAGCACAATGCGTACAACTGATTCAGCGCGCTCTCAGCAGTGACAACGACGGCGACGTGGCGGTGCTGGTGCGCACGCGCAATCAATTGCGCGAAATCATTCCGGCATTGCAGCGCGCGAATATCGCGTTTCGCGCGACCGATATCGATTCGCTGCAACAGCGTTCGCACATTCTCGATTTGTTATCGCTGTTGAAGGCATTATTGAATCCCGCCGATCGCATTGCCTGGCTCGCGCTGCTGCGTTCGCCGCTGGTAGGGCTGGATAATTCCGATCTGCACACGTTAATCGCCGGTGCCGATGAAAAAGGCGCGCGGCAGAGCGTGTTCGCGCGATTGCATGATTCCGAAGTGATCGGTTCGCTCAGCGGATTTGCGCAGCAGCGTGTGCAGCAGGTTATTGCAGTCGTCGATATTGCCTGGCAGCAGCGCGCTCGCAAACCGTTGCGCAGTTGGCTCGAAGGCGTCTGGCTCGCGCTCGGCGGCAATCTGTTAATCGTCTCTCCGAATGCGCAGGAAGATGTGCAAACCCTGCTCGATTTGATCGAAGCGCATGCGGACGATTTCGATATCGCCGATCTCGAACAGCGGCTGCGCAGTTTGTACGCGCGTGCGGATCACGCACCGGAAACTCGCGTTGTGCTGATGACCATTCATAAATCGAAAGGTCTCGAGTTCGACACCGTCATCGTTCCCGGCCTCGACGCCGGCGCACGCAACGATGACAAACCGCTGCTGCGCTGGAACGAATATCTTGCGAGCAACGGCGATCTCGGTTTGGCCATGGCGGTGCGATCGGCATCGAGCAGCGAAGATCCGACATACGCGTGGCTCGATTACGAGCACAAACAAAAACGCGTGCTGGAAGATACGCGATTGCTTTACGTGGCGGCCACACGCGCGATCAGTCGTTTGTATTTATTGTTTTCGACGAAAAACGACGAAGAATTTAAAGCGCCGTCGGCGAACAGTTTATTGAATCGCATCTGGAATGGCGTTGAATGTGAAGTGCAATGGATTGATGCGCCAATCGTACAAGGTGGTTTGCCAGCGGAAGCTGGCGCAATGAACGAATTCGCCAGCGCGGAGGAATTGCCATTGTATCGCGTGCCAGCGACATGGCACATAGCAGTGTCCGAAGCCACAATTGCCGCCAGCGAAAGCAATATTCCTAAATCCATCGTTGCAACGTTCGAAACGCGCGTGGGTTTGGCGCTGCATCAATTACTCGAAATGCTCGTTAACAATGGCATCGACGGCTGGCAGCAGCACGATGCAGGTATTCGCACAACCGTCATCGCTCAATTGCTGCAACAGCATGGGGCAATGCCCGACGAAATGCCGCAGGCAATCGAAGCGGTGCGCACGGCGCTAGACGCCATGCTCGACGATGAGCGTGGTCGGTGGCTGCTATCGAACACGCACATCGAATCGGTCGTCGAGTGGGAATTGTTGAACGCAGGCGGTAAACGCTATGTACTCGATCGCAGTTTTGTCGATGAATCGGGCACACGCTGGATCGTCGACTACAAAAGCTCGATGCCACATCCGGGAGAAACCGTCGATGCTTTCGTGCAACGCGAGCTGATGTCGTATCGCGCGCAATTGCAAACCTATCGCGAGTTGGTCGCCGCATTCGATACGCGGCCGATTAAAGTGGCGCTGTATTTTCCGCGTCTCGCGCACTTTTTGGATATTGAAACCACCGAAATATGAATTCTGTTGAGCTGTCATGACTCGAAAAAATACCGGCCCGATGTTTTTTAAGCCGACCAAAAAATCCAGTGCGCCGCCGCCAAATGCCGAGCTGCAATTAAGCATCGAAAAACTTAGCGGCGAAGGACGCGGTATTGCCTATCGCAACGGCAAAGCCACTTTCATTGCAAATGTTTTGCCGGGCGAAAAAGTGCGTGCCAGATTAACCGCCGACAAACGTGAATTTGCCGAAGCCGATTTAATTGAAGTCATCGAACCGGCGCCGCAACGTATAAAACCGCAATGCGCGTTGTTCGGTCAGTGCGGCGGCTGTCAATTGCAAATGGTGGATATCGCCGCGCAGCGGCAGCATAAATTCGAGACGCTGCAACATCTGCTGCGATCATTTCTGCCGAACGGGTTGAGCGAATCGATTACCGCTGCACCGTGGCATTATCGTCATCGCGCGCGTCTCGCGGTGACCGAGCACAATGGCAAACCGGTGGTCGGTTTCAAGTCCGCGCACAGTCATCGTGTATTAGCGGTGGCCGAGTGCCCGTTGCTCGATGTACGACTACAGCCATTTTTGACAATATTGCCGCAATGGTTGCTGCAACTATCGCACTGGCAACGCATCGAAGAATTGCTGATAGCGGTCGATAGTGGCGGCAGGCTCTCGCTCGACTGGAATGCGCAGCGCGCTTTTCCAAAAGCCGATGCGGAAAAACTGACGGCGCTGTGTCGCGAAGCAAAAGTATTGTGCGGCGCCGACGCGGCGCTGACTTACGAAGTGCCGAGCCAGAAAACCCAATTTCAATTTACTGCACGCGACTTTACGCAAATCAATCCAGCGGTGAACGATCAATTGGCGGAACGTGTCATGCAATGGTTGCAACCAACCGATGCCGATGATGTCGCCGATTTTTTTTGCGGTCTCGGTAATTTCACATTGCCGCTGGCGCGCGCGGCCAACAGCGTGGTCGGTTTCGAAACCAGCGCTGCGATGCTACAGCGCGCCGGGGAAAATGCGGCGAATTATTCGAATGTGAAATTTCGCGCAATCGATTTATTCGAGCAGGCTGCGCAAATCGACGATCGCTTCGATAAGGCATTGCTCGATCCGCCGCGCGCCGGTGCCAGAGCGCTATGCGAGCGGCTCGCGCAAATGAAGCGCCTGCGTCACATTGTTTATGTGTCGTGCAATCCGCACACGCTGGTACGTGATCTCGGCATTCTTGCCGCCGCGAAATTCAAGGTGGAGCAGGGCGCATTGGTCGATATGTTCCCGCAGACGGCGCACATCGAAGCCATCATCAGGTTGAGCCGATAGCACGATATTTAAATGGTAATTGAGTGGTAGGGAATGGAAAAACACGGATTCGAGTGGATCATGACTGTCGAAAATGTAGCCGAGTTTGTTGCGCAACATGCGTTGTTAATTTTTCTGGCCGGCATGGTGTTCTTGCTGATTCTGGTGGCCGCGCTCTGGCAGATCATCGCCCGTTACGGCGACAGGTTATGGCGCGTATTCAATACAGTGGCGAAATTTTCGCTGCGCGTTGCCGATGCAGGATTATTCCGAGGACGTCTGCGTAATTGGCAGATTGCCGAATCATTGGCGCTAGCGGTTGCAGTCGGATTTGCCGCCGTATTGTTTATCTTGTCGATTTTTTTCGAGCTTACCGAAGCACTGGAAATCGACGAGGAGCTAGGGCAGTTCGACCATGCGCTGGCGCGAGCGCTGCGCGCGACCACGAGCGATAGCACCTACCAGTTTTTTTCCATTGCGACACATCTCGCCGACACGCTGGTGCTAACGCTGCTTTGCATTGTGGTTGCGATCGGTCTTTTGTGGCGAAAACATTGGCTGTATGCGGCGAGCTGGCTTATTGCCATCATCGGCAACGCGTTGTTGACGAAATCATTGAAGGCGTTATTTCAACGGTTACGTCCACTGCACGATCACGGTTTTGCCGTAGCGGATGGCTGGAGCTTTCCCAGCGGTCACGCCTCCGGCGTCCTGGTGGCTTACGGCATGTTGGCGTATCTCGCCATTTGCCACACCGAGCGCCGCTGGCATTTGCTTATTGTGTCCGCAACGATCGCGTTGATTTTGCTGGTAGGCAACAGCCGCATTTTCCTGCAAGTACATTTCTTTAGCGACGTGCTCGCGGGTTTCTGTTCGGGCGCGGCATGGTTGGTGATATGTGTTATCGCAACGGAAATCGCACAACGGCAGCGGTCGGTAACTCGTAGTAGCTAAATATACTTACGAGCGGGCGCGCTCGATTGGCTGGACAGTAATTGTGCATCGGGTTAATTTACGCGGCACCCGAGAGAATTGCGCCAACCTAAAACATGGTGCGGCTTAGATACTAATAACAAAGGTACGCTATGGACTGCATCAACAGATGCATCCGCATTATTTATCTAAAC
>CAMLJR010000104.1 GCA_946480345.1 uncultured Spongiibacteraceae bacterium | reverse complement strand
CAGCAGTGGGATATTCATTGCCCGAGCGACTTCAATACCGCATTAAATTGCGCCCGTGCCGGCTATCGTGCGGTGACCGCGGCCGATGTGCTGGGTTTTTACAAAGACCTAAAGGATCCGCAAAAAGAATATCAGCGAAAGGTGCGCACAGTGCTGCGCGGCATCACGGCAGTAGCGCGGCATCCGGATGTGTTGTCGCTGACGCGTTTTCAATTGTTCGCGCTACAGGTGTGGAGCCACAAAATTATGCGCTGGGGCGTGCCGTGGTTTTTAGCGTCGTTATTTCTGGTCAGTTTGGCGCTCGCAGGCGATGGCTGGTTCTACACATTGGCGTTATTGGGACAGCTCGCGTTCTATGGCGTCGCTATCGCGGCGCACAGCAACGAGTCGATCAAAAACCACGGCGTTGCGCGAATTATTTATTTCTTCGTGCAGGTCAATGTTGCCATTGCCGAGGCTACGGTGAAGTTCTTTTCGGGTAAGCGCATGACGACGTGGCAGCCATCCGCACGATGACGAGCCTCGCGCCATGGAGCGACCTTCCCCCTGCCGGCCATCCGATAGCGCTTCAGCGCAGCGCGGACTTACCGCGCTTTCCCGGTTATCGCGCGCTGTGGCTGCAATCGGGTACGGCGGCGCTATCGGCTGCGATGATTGCCGCACGCTTGCAACGGCCCGACATAGTCGATCCCGAAATCATTTTGCCGGGGTACGGCTGCCCCGATCTGGTCGCTGCGGCGGAGTTTGCCGGAGTGCGCGCCGTGCTTGTGGATATCGGCGCGAACGATCCCGCTTACGATCTGAGCGAACTTGCGGCTGCGCTGACGCCCAATACTGTGGCGGTGGTAGCGGTGAACTTCCTCGGCATCCGCGAACGCTTACCGGAACTCCGCCGGGCGGCGCCGGGAGTGGCGTTGATCGAAGACAATGCGCAGTGGTTTCCCGAGCCGGTTAGCGCGCTTTCTGCCGATTTCGTCAGCCTGTCGTTCGGCCGTGGCAAGCCGGTCAGTCTGTTGGGTGGCGGGGCGGTATTGATTCGTGAGACGTTCGATGCTGCGCTCGATAGCCGGCTGCCTGTTCAACCTGCGATGCCTGATTCGGCAAGTTATGGCATCAAAGTGCGTGCATACAACGCGCTGCTGCAACCTTGGCTGTATGGCTGTCTGAGCCGAAACCCCGCCTTCAAGCTCGGACAAACCGTATTCAAACCGCTGGAGTCGCTGCAGCAAATGCCTGAAACACGGCGCCAGTTGTTAGTCGCCAACGTTCAAATCTATTTGTCGCGCCCCAGGCTCATCGAAGCAAAGTTGAGTGACATCGTGCAGCGGAATCCTCGCTTGGTCGATTTGTCGGGTGCGGCTGGCGAGCGCTCCGGTCGTCTGCTGCGCTTTCCACTGTTATGCGCGGACCGTGAGATGCGTGATCGGTTGCTGAGTGCGATGCGCGAAGCGGGGCTGGGCGCCACGGCGATGTATAAGCAGGTATTGCCGCAGATTGAAGGCGTCGCCCAGCGGGTAACAGTACGCGGAGAATTAGTGAATGCGCGGGCATTCGCGGATAGGTTAATTAGTCTGCCCACTCACGCCGGTGTCACACCGGCGCATTTGAACAAGCTGCGGACCCTGCTGAACTAACGGCGGGCCTCAGTTGCCCGCCTTAGCCTGCGCCAGATGATCGGCAATTTCCTTGATATCCGGTGCCAGTTTCTGCGCCTGCTCCAGTATCTCGATCGCTTTCTGCTTCTCGCCCGATTTATACAGCACCCAACCATAGGTATCGACGATGGCCGCACTTTGCGGCTGCAAACGATAGGCGGTTTCCGCGTGCGACAGCGCGCGCCGATCACCCGTGTTGAGATAGCTGAGCGCGAGGTTGTTCAACAGCAGCACATTATTGTTGTCGAGCTTTAAGCCGGCCTCGTAGGTTTTGATTGCGCCGGCCTTGTCGCCCTGGAGTTCCAGTGCCGTGCCCTCGAGCAAGTACGGCATTGCATTCTGTGGCTGGCGATTACGCCATTCACCGAGAAATTTGCTTGCCGACGAAGCGTCGTTTCGTTTCTGCGCGTTGTACGTCTTGATCGCAAAACTATTCGTCGGAACCTTTTGCCATGCCTGACGATAATGCTCCGCCGCTTGCGCCCACTGATTATCGTTGCTGGCAATATCTCCCTGCAGCTCTAACAGCCCGGGCGAGCCCGGTTGCAGTTGCGAAATCTGTTGCACCAATTTATTCGCTTCATCGCGCTTGCCGGCGCGAAGCTCCACGCGCGCCAGCTGCGCCAACAGCGTCGCGTTTTGTGGATCGGTATGCAGATTTTTTAATAATGCGGCACGGGCCGTGGCGAGGTCGTCTTTGGCGCTGGCTTGCGTAGCGCGTAACTGCGTCAGCATTTGGCGCACGTATTTCGCGTAAGCACTCTGATCGCCCGCCGCCTGGAGATGGCGTTCGGTGTCATCGAGTTTGCCGTTGCGCAAGGCATATTCGGCAAGGACAGCGTGCGCGACCGGCGTGTTGTTCATCTGCAAAACGCTTTGCTCCACGGTCTTCGCTGCTTCAGCACGTCCATGCTGAGTTTCCAGTGCAGCGATGAAGCCTTTGATCGCTGCGACGTTCTGCGGGTCCGCCTGGATTACCGTTTTAAACAGCGGCTCTGCGTCCTGCGGCCGCTTCTGCACAAGGTGCAAGCGGGCGAGATCCAGCTGAGCGGTGGTCAGATCGGGTTGAAGCTGCAATGCCTTTTGCAATGCGGTAGCAGCAATCTGCCACTGTTGAACGGTTAATGCGGTGCGGCCGAGAAGCGCGTAATTCTCGGCCTTCTCAGGTTTTTGCCCAGCCAGCGTTTGTGCGGTTTTCAGCGCGGAGTCCTTATCGTTCGTGCGCAGGTAAGTATCGATCAGCAAATAGGCAACCGCGCTATTCTGCGGCTCCTGCCGCTGCGCCGATTCCAGTAATGCTCTGGCCTGCGGCAATTGCCCGGTCGCCACATAATGCCGGGCCAGCGTCGTCGAAATCGCGACGTTGTCCGGTTGCGCGGCTTGGGCTTTACGAATCAATGCTTCGCCTTCTTCGATCTTGCCGGTTTGAATAAGAGCAACGCCGACGAGCGCCTGCAATTGCGGATTTTTCAGTTCGGCGCGTTGTTCCGGTCCTACCAGCTCAAGTAATTTTTCAGGTTGTGCGTTACGCAAGTTCGAAGCGGCCAACGCGAGCACTGCATTTTCCGGGGCGATTTCGGGATCGACGTTAGCGCTCAGATATTCGGTCGCGCCCTGTAAATCGTTCTTACCGTACTTGATCATGCCCAGCAGGATGCCGGTGGTGTCGTCCTGCGTACTTTTATAAACCTCGCTGAGCAGGGCTTCCGCTTCGTCCAACTTACCGTCGCGGAATAGCTCGACACCGCGCTTGAATTTTTCCTGAAGGCCGGCGCGATTCGGATCGGCATCCGCGAGCGCTTTCGAGTAAACCAGCGCCTCATTGCTGTGGCCCAGCTTCGTCAACACGGAAACCATCGTTTCGAGCGTGGCGATTTTGATCGGTGTCAGCACATCAGCTGTCGGCAGCCGCATCAGCGCGTGACTCAGGTGATCTTCGGCTTTGTTCAGATCGCCGGATTGCTCAGCGAGCCGCGCCGCCAGTAGCAAAGCCTCCAGGTTATCTGGGTTTTTCGCGAGAATTTCGTTGCACAGTGCTGCTGCTTTTACGGTGTCGCCCTGCGCTACGGCAATCCGCGCGAGCTCCAACAGAGCGCGCTGTTGAAATGCGGTTTCTTGTTGAAGCGACTGCAACAATGTTTGCGCTGCATCGAAATTACCGGAGCTCGCGAGCGCTCGAGCGCGCAATAGTTGTAGCTCCGTATTGCCTGCACCCACGCGAGCGCTCGATTGCTGTAGATAATCGAGTGCAGTCTGATATTTGCGTTGACCCAGATAAGCCTCGGTCAACGCAGCGACAAGCGATGGATTTGTAGATTGCTCGAACGGCGACAGTAGCTGAATGGTTTGTTTGTATTGTCCAAGTTCGTTGAACATGCGCGCCAACAGCAGCGCGTACTGCTCATTGTTAGGAACCGCTTGCAGTGCGTTGGTCGCCTCGATAATCGCCGAGCGGTATTGATGCTGCTCGAAATAACCCTGAGCCCGTTCAAAGCGTTGCGCGGCCTGTTGTGCCGCAGCCTTGCTCTCATCCTTGCCGCAGCCGGCAATTGCAACCAGACCCGACAGCAGCAGAATAGAGCCAGATTTTTTTAATTGATTGAAAGCCATCTCAAGTAGTGCTCCGCTTATTCGCCGGGAATATTCAAATCGTATTTTTTGATGAGGTCGTACAGAGTGGGTCTGGTGATGCCGAGCAATTTTGCCGCAGCTGAATAATTGCCTTCGGTCATCGAGAGCGCTTGCTTGATGGCAATACGTTCTGCTTCCTGACGAACAAAGCGCAAATTAATCGAGAGTTCATTCGGTGTAACTAACGCCAGATCGACCGGTGTAATAAATTTTTCTTCGCACATAATCACGGCGCGTTTGATCTTGTTTTCCATTTCGCGAATATTGCCTGGCCAGGAATACCCTTCTATAGCTTCGGTCGCTTCGCTGGAAAAACCGTTGATCTTGCGTTGCTGCTGCTCGGAAAATTTCTGCAAAAAATGGCGGGCGAGCAAAATTTTATCGCCCTGACGTTCGCGCAACGGCGGTATGTTGATCACCATTTCGCAGATGCGATAGTAAAGATCTTCGCGAAACGTTCCCGCAGCCACCATGGCTTCGAGATTTTTATTGGTCGCGCAAACGACACGAACATCGACAGGAATTTCTTCGCGTCCGCCGATGCGCTCAATAACGCGTTCCTGCAAAAAGCGCAAAAGCTTTGCTTGCAGCGGTAACGGCATATCGCCGATTTCATCGAGAAATAAAGTGCCTTCATGTGCAGTTTCGACTTTGCCGAAGCTGCGTTTTGCCGCTCCTGTGAAAGCGCCTTTTTCGTAACCGAAGAGCTCGCTCTCCATGAGGTTTTCCGGCACGGCTGCACAATTGATGGCAACGAAGCGTTTTTCGACACGCGGACTCAGATTATGGATCGCGCGCGCGAACACTTCTTTACCGGTGCCGCTTTCGCCAAGCAGCGTGCAGGTGACACTTGTCGGCGCGACCTTTTCGACGGTGCGACAAATGCGCAGCATTTGCGGATCGGTAGCGATAACCCCGGCGAGCGGTGCGCGGCGTTGGTCTTGCAGGCGTCGGTTCTGATATTCGAGCTGATATATATGATAGGCGCGCTCAACGATCAGATTTAGCGTGTTTGCATTAATGGGTTTTTGATAAAAATCGTATGCACCGAGCGCAACCGCACGCACGGCGTTCTCATAGTCGTGATTGCCGGTAATGACGATTATTTTTGTCGATGGTGCAAGACGAATAATTTCCTGGACAGTTTTGAAACCTTCTTCGACGCCTTCCTCATCGGGAGGCAAGCCCAAATCCTGTAGCACTACGGCGGGTTCGTATTGACGTATCGCAGCGATTGCACTTGGACGATCGGCAGCGATCACGACATTGTATTGATCGAAATGCCAGCGCAGTTGACTGCTAAGGCCAGTGTCATCTTCGACGATCAACAATGTTTGTTCAGGTTTTAATTTGCTCATCGCGTGAATTCGATCAATTGGAAAGTGGCAATGTGATAGTGAACGTGGTGCCTTCACTGGGGGTGCTGACGACGTTTACTGTGCCGCCGAGCGAGGTTATCAATTCCCGAGTCTGATACGCGCCAATGCCCATGCCTTTACCCGACTTGGTCGACACAAATGGGCGGAACAATTGGTTTTTAATAAAGTCCTGCTCCATACCTGCGCCGTTATCTTCCACGGTGATGATCGCATCGTTACCTTCGCGATGCAAAGTCACGTCGACGAAGCCGCTGGTGGCGGTAGCATCTTGTGCATTTTTGATGATATGCGTCAGCGTCATGATCAAGTGGTCCTGATCTGCGTTCACGCGTAGATCGGTGTGCTGCAATCGCAGTGAAGGAACCGGCTTCTGTTCTTTGCATTTCTTCACCGCTTCCATCAGCAAGCGATGTATTTCGAGACTGCGCAATTCGGTGGATTCGCTTTGCTGCAATTTGCGTAGCAGATTGCTCATTCTTCCGACCGAGTTATCGATGGTGCGAATGGCATCTTCGATAAACGCCGGGTTCTCCCGATGCTTAGCCGCGTTCTCGACCACCAAGGCTTGTTGTGCGATCAGGTTTTTTAAATCATGCATGATGAAAGCGGTGAGCTTATTAAACGCTTCGAACTGACGCGATTCCGCCAGCATTTCCGCAGCTTCATGGCGATCGAGATACGATGCTATTTGGCGCCCTACGATTTTTAATAAATCCAGGTCTTCCCAGGTCAACGAATCGTCGTGCTCGGGCGCGGTCAGAATCATGAATCCGAGTAAACCGGTTTCCGTAAGAAGCGGTAATACCAGCCATAGATTGTCGATTTGATAGATCCAATCCGGCAGCAGATCATTTAAAGATCCGAGTCGATCTTTGTCGGGCGATTGCGGCGAAAACACCCATTCATCTTTTAGTGCATTGCAAAACGCGGTATCGACGGGCTCATCGACGCTGATATTCGGCAACTGTAAATCGTAAATGCCAATCGGCGTAAAGCGTTGCCCCTGACGTAGCCACAATGCGCCACTCGGGCTTTTAAAAATACCGGCCACCACCTTGATGGCGCGCTCATGAAAATTTTCTTCGCCGGAAGGCTGCGACAAATAGTTGATCAGTTTCAGCCATTCAACTCGGTAATCGTATTTATGGTGGAAAAAATGTTTATTGATCCATACGTTCAAACGCGAGCGCGCCGTTTCGGAAACAAATACGCTGGCGACCGCCAATATGGCAATGAAGAGTACGAGAATTTGAATTACCGCGCCCCATGTACCTCCGTAGAGCTGTACGTAGTAACCGCCGATGGCCATTAATGCGAGAAACGAGCCTGCAACGGTGAGGCTCGTCGTGTAAAACACGGCTGGTCGAGAAAGGGTTAGTTTGGCGGGAAGAATTCCTCGGTTCGCAATTGCACCGGCACCGAGGGTCATGAATAACCCGGCGATCGCGCTGATACTGCCGCGTGCGTGCAGTAAGTCTTCGTCGAGCCGACCGAACATCAGGCTATGCGCAAATAAATAAATGTCGTAGCCGAACATGGAGCCGATCGCCACGCTCAATAATTTAATTAGACGGTTTTGTTGCGTGTTGCGATAAAGCTGTTCGACCGACACAAGACCGACAATGCCAAGTATAAGGCCGACCCATACCAGGGCTCTGCTGTCATCGGCGAGCGGAAACTGCGCGACGAACAAATAGCCGCTGCCGATGAGTGCAGCGATCCAGATGCTCTGAATGATCATGCGTAAGCGGAGAGGCAGAGTTTTGCCCGTGCTGAAGCTCATGCAATTGAGCATGGCGGTGATCCAGGCACCGTCGCGGGCAATTTCGAGGATCAGCATGATCGATGGTTGAAGTGCAAACCAGCGATAATGCACGGCAAATGCGATATGCCACAACGAAGTGACTGCAGCGGCGAGTACCAATGAGCTATGAGCGCTGCGGGCGTACCATAAATACGAAAGAACTAGGGTGAAGGCAAAAAAAATGCAACCACCGGTCAGGTTGCTCAGAAATGTAATCTGATTAAGCTCCATGGATGCGGCGGCGACTCGACGGTTAGCGCATTCGTTGACTTAACGCGATGCTGAAAAGAAATGGCTCTGCTGGATTAGCAGAGCCACAGTATAGCCGGAGACTGTCGTTTCGCCGTTCGATCGGTAGAGATGAATTATTTTCCTACCAGCCGTAAATTGCCGACGATATTTTCCATCGCGCGATCGAACAGCAATCCGTTTTCGAGCGGAGCTGCGCGCCGTTGCTGTAGATCGTAAGCGAAGTCCTTGCGCGATTTTTCCATCACTTTGAATCCAAATCGATTCACGAAGACAAAAGTATCCGAAACCTCGATTTTGGTTGAAAGTTTGCAGCGCAAAATTTTCCCACGCCGACTGTCTTCGTAAGAAATCCATGTGCCGATAGGCAGCGCGTCGGCTTTCTTAATGAATTCGTACGTCAATGCTTTATAGCGAGCCTGTTGTCGTTCGAGGGCGGTCATTTCTTGCCAGGTTTTGCTGCCGGCGCCTGGGGTATGTCCTAGCGATATCGCCTGCTCGACACTGATCGCTTCGAAATTGATCGGCGCTTCGCTTTGCAGCTGATCCAACGTTTCGCCGATTGCGCGTACGGCGCTCTGCGATGCTTCGGCAGTAGTGGAGATTTTTGTCAGGCCGAGTGCGATACGTTGAAGCAGTTCCGGTTTGATTTTGCCGAGTCGTTGCAATGAACGTTGGTCATCGTGTTTTTGCGCGGCCCAGATTAAATCGTCGACAACCTGCATGGATTCAATCCATTCGGGACTGTCCTCGCCATTTTTTAAATGAACGAGCACCAATAATTGTTGCCATTGGTCGACCAGAAACGCGGTAATGCTGGTCGGCAGACGCAATTTTTCCAGCTTGGCGAACAGCAATTGCTGAACGACGGATTTGGCTTGCTGCGTTTTCGCCTGGCCCTCAATGGATTGGCTGGTGCGACGCTCTACGAGAGACGTGCGATGTTGCTCTTGCTGAATAAAAGTCTGAAGCTCGGCAAGCTTTTCGGCAAAAATCTGCTCGTTATCGGCGTATTGCTCGTTAATCGTTTGGATAATGTCGAAAATTTTATTGTAGAGCTTATCTTTTTTGATTTGCTCAGCTTCATCCCAGCCAATACTTGCATCTGCAATCACGTTGATCAGTTTGCGCGCAGGATGTCCGGCTTGATTGAAAAAAGATTTGTCCTTCAGGGCAACTTTAAGAATCGGAATTTGCAGGCGACTGATTAACGCTTGAATCGCTACCGGCAGATTGCGGTCATCTAGTACGAAATCGAAAAACATCGCGACCAGATTGATGACATCCTCATCAGGCTGTTGCAGCGCGTGAGGCGTAGACGGATTGCTCGCGGCGAGTAATGTCTGCACTAGTTGGCGCAAATCGATGGGTTCGATTTCCCCAGCACTATCAGCGGGGGCTAGCGGGTGTTGCTGGGCAGTTAACAGGCTCAGCAGCTCGCCGCTTGCCATTATCGGCCCTGGGTTTGCGCTATACGCATTGTAATTAGGCAGTCGCGTAAGTCCGAGTCGGCGCATGCTGGCGAGCAAATTAGTCAGCTCTGCAAAATCGAATTGCAGTTGCGACGCCGCTTGGGTCGCAGCTTGCAGCACCGCGTCAGCCGCCGTGCTAGCCACGGCATCGCTTCCACCGCCATCTGCTTGTTTGTTAATACTGTGCGTAATCTTCGGCAGTATCCCGGCGTTGATGAGCAATTCATTCGCCGAGGTGTAAACCTTGATAAGCTTGCTGGCCACAAGGCGATCGAACTGTTTAAAAATAATAATTTTGGCTTTGATGTTGATATCGAATAATTCGCAAGCTTTTGCGAACGAACGGCAGATGTGATCTGGGTCGAGTGGATTATTGTCTTGATCGATCGTGACGCGGGGGATTAAATAATCCAGCCGTGTTGTTAAATGATAAAGCGCTTCCTGACAGTTAACGCGAGCCTTGGAGATCATCCCAGTGATAGCGACTTCCTGCTCGAGCGTATCGTTTTGTACAAGACTCAGGCTTTCGGCAATAGCGTTTTCCGACACAGCGCGCGCGGCGTTTGCGGATTGCGCTACAAGAAGAAAACCTTGCTCGAAATTTTGCTTGAATGAATTAATGACACCAGCTTTCTTGAATCTGAGTTCGCGCATCGATTCGAAGTAAAGGTTTTGCTCGGCGTTGCTGCTGGCTCGGCTGGAAAGATCAAAAAACAAATCATCACAATTGCTAAAAAGATCTTCCAGATTATTTAACAGTACGACTTGTGCGTCGTCTCGTAGCTGGCGAACTAATGGAGGCAGGTTGGACCACGCAGTGGAGGTGTTCTCCACCATCTTCAGATAATCCTTTTCCTTAGACATTTGCTTCAACTCCCCACCCTGATTTGGGCGAGCCTTATTGGTACGTTAGGGCGTAACCGCGTAAGAAAAATTAGTAACGCTGGGTCAAAAGAGCGCCACCGGCAGGCTATAGACTCAAATCATAGATGAATCGCGTCGCAAAAGACAGGACGTTGAATTGTCAGGATTTTTTACAGGAACCAGTTCGCGGTGAGTTACTGAACTGTTACCGAAACTGGATCGGAAAACGAGCTCTCAAGTCCGCTTTGATCGATGGCGGTGATGGCGAACGCGTATTCTCCCGCCGCAGGCAGCGCTACCTTGGCGGAAGTTTTCGATCCGCCTGAGATTGGGATCATCGTGTCGGCATTAGCAGGGGTGCCGCTTGCAGTGTAGTAAACGCGATATCCTGAAAGTTGGCTCGCCGTTAACGGTGTGCCGTCAGCACGCGTCGCAGGGGCTGTCCAACTTAAGCTCACGCTATAAGGAGAGGGGGTTGGGGCGGGAGAGGGCGATGGAGAAGGAGCCGGAGTTGGTGTTGGCGAGGGATTCGAAGATGTACCACCGCCACTTCCACCACCGCCACCACCGCACGCGCCAAGCAGAAGCGCCAAACCGCCTACTAAAAGCGTTTGTCTGCCGGAACGAGCAAGCAATGTAGTGGAGCTCTTATTAAGGC
>CAMLJR010000103.1 GCA_946480345.1 uncultured Spongiibacteraceae bacterium | reverse complement strand
TCCGCAATCGATTGTTCAAGCTGGCTTTGGTAGCGCTGGAACTCATCGTTGCTGCGGCCGTCATTGTCGCGCACGCTCCACAGCACGCCGTCGACCACTTTCAACGCCGCTTTCCACGACAGGCTATTCTCGCCATTGCGCAAGTAATTGAACGCAAGGAAATCCGTCCATGGCTTCTGCAACAATTGCTCGATCGCTTCCGGTACCGCAAACCCTTTCATGCGCTCCGAAATTTCACGTGCAGCGCGGTCCTTGGCAACGCTGAGACGCTCAATCCCTTCCTGCGCCGAACGGTTACGCTTCTCGACCATGCGTGCGCGTTTATCGAGGCTCTCGCGAAAACGAGCGAAATCTTCCAACAGGCGATCGAACAAGCTGATGTCATCGACGAATCCGCGCAGCACCGTTTCGACCACGCTCTTCAACTTCGGCAGCACCGTCCGCTCTTTTTCATCGGTTACCCAGCGCGCGCCGGTTTCGGCCATCTGGTTCAGCAACAGTCGCGCGGCATGTTGGCGGTTTTCGAGGAAGGTGGCATCGAGCAGCGCCAGTTTCAGATACGGCGTATGCAAATGGCTGAGCAACGATTTGACAATATCGGGGATTTTCGGATCGTCGAGCATGAAACGAAACACCATGCCGACCAGATCGACGGTATCGGCATCGCGCTCGCCCACCTGATGACGCTGATCGGGGCGCGCTTGCTTCCCAAGCTGCGCGAATAACTGCTTCTCGACCTTGTCGATCGCCAGCGGCCGCTGAATCGCCGCGCCTGCGTTCAATTCTGGCGCCTGCTGCAAACTGGACAATACCAGCGCGTAATCGAGCGGAATAAAGTTTTCCGGGGCACCATTCCGCCCGGACCGCAATTCACCGTAACTGACACCGCTCAGCGTTTGCTGGCGCGGGCCAGTGCCGATGCGCGCATGCAGCTGATCGATAATCGAATGGTACAGCTGCCGCTGCTCGGCATCGGTCGCGGTTTCTGTCACCGTCGGCACGGGATCGGGAGCTTCCGCATCCGCATGCGGGTCTGCATCTGACGGAAGGTCGTCATCCTTATTGATGACGAATCTGAGGTTTGGCAGCACACCCGCTTCGATCAACGTCGCGTTCAGCGAATCGAATACCTTGCCGAATACCGCGATCAGCAGTTTGCCGATATGTTTGTAGATAAAGATGCGTGCGCGCAATTCGACATCGAGTTCCGCCATCGAACGGCGCAGCGCCAGCCCGACTTTTGCAGGCCCGAACGGATTGCTTTCGTCCGCGACTTTTTTGCCGCCACGCAGCACGGCGAGCCGGCGGTTGAGCTTCCACAATGTTTCGGCGTATTGGCTGCCGGCGCGCGAGACGATCATCGACACGGCCAACTCGTCTTCAAGTTGCTCCCGCGCCACCAGCGATAATTTACCCGGGCGCGGCGGCGGTGCCTCATCGTCGTCATTGCCTTGCAGGAATTGCTGATAGCTGTGCTGGAGCTGCTCGTTAAAAACCTGCTGCATATCGGCAGCCACTGCATTCAATTGCTGAATGGCTTCGTAGAACGCGCGCTGATCCTCATTACTGCTGGATTTTTGCGCTTGCTCGAAAAGACGATCACGCAAACTTTGCTGCGCGGATTGCAGCAAATTGCCGTAAAACGGCAATGCGAGATCGCGGCAGCGCGCCAATAACTCCATCTACTTTTCTCATTTTTAATCGAGGCGCCACGACATTGTCGCGATGGCAGACCTCAGGCAGAACAGGCAAAAGACCAGGTTATTCGAGTAACCGAGGTCATAGATAAAAAATCCGAGTTTAACTGTAGTCGAAATCCATTCGATTAAAACCAACGAACGGCGATCGCCGACGAAAACCTGAAACGCCGGTTGCCCGTGACTGCATTTTTACTCAGTATAAGAAGCTCGCGAGGCGTACCCGCCCCTTTTGTCGCCAACATTGGAATGTCGCCGTAATGATGGACGCACTGACACTACTTACCCAACGCAACTCCGAACCCAAATTGACTCTGCCCGGCCCCGATCGCGAGGCTCTACACAAAATCATTCAAGCGGGTCTGCGCGCGCCCGATCATGGCCGCCTGCATCCATGGCGCTTTCTCGTCTTCGAAACCAAGGCACGCTATCGGCTGGGCGAATTGTTCGCCGAAGCATTAACGTTGCGCAAGCCAGACGCGAGCGAAGAAGAAATTAAAAAAGCTGCGGAGGCACCACTGCGAGCGCCATTGATCGTCGCGGTAATCGCCCGTCAGCTCGACCATCCGAAAGTGCCGAAGATCGAGCAATTATTATCGGCGGGTTGCGCTGCACACGGCATATTGCTGGCTGCGCAGGCACTCGGTTTTGGCGCGATCTGGCGCACCGGGGACAACAGCTACGATGCGCACGTAAATGCCGGGCTGGAATTGATGCCCGATGAATTGCTCGTTGGATATATCTACATCGGCACGCCAGTGGGCATTCCAAAACCGCTGGCGACAATCGCGGTGGAAGAGTTCGTAAAAATATGGAATTGATCTCGTCAGCGACGAATTGATTAGCGCGCCGGCGGCGCCAGATTTTTTGAATAGAACAACTGACCTTGATCGTCGATAACGATCGCATCGACACCCGGAATGCGATCGATGATCCGCATGCCGCGCTCGACGCCGAGAATAAATAGCGGTTTGGTCAGCGCGTCGGTATCGATACCGCGCGGCGCAAGCACACTGACGCTGCGAATACCGGTCGCCGATTTACCCGTGCGTGGATTCAGAATGTGATGCACGCGGCGATCGCCATCCATGAAATACCGCTCGTAATCGCCGGATGTCGATAACGCGGTACTTTCTAGCGGCAACACCACGGCCTCTTTATTGCCGATGCGCGGATCCTTCACACCCACCATCCACGGGCGTCCACGCCGATCACCAATGATGCGACTATCGCCGCCCGCCGTAACGATCGCATGCCGAATACCGCGCGCGAGCAAAACATCCGCTCCTTTATCCACTGCATAACCCTTCGCGATGCCGCCGAGATCGATGCGCATACCGGGTTTCAAAAAATGCACGGTGCTGTTGCCGGCGTCGAGTTTGATGGAGCGATAGTCGATTGCCGACAGTTGTTTTTGTATCTGTGCTTCGTCCGGTTCGATATGGTTGCGGTAGTCGTACATATAGCCGACCGAGGCAAAACTAATATCGAACGCACCGTCGCTGATTTGCGAGTAATGCAGCGCGGTTTTGAGCAGATAAAACATTTCCGCCGAAATCTTTACTGGATGCCGAGCGGCTTCACGATTGATCAGCGCCAGCTCGCTGGTTTCGATATACGGGCTCATCGATTGATCGATATGCACCATCTCCTGCATAACCGCTTCGATCGCTGCAACGGCACTCGCTTCATCGTCGGCCCATAATTCGACGCTGACGGCAGTGCCCATGATCGCGCGTTTATCGTTATACCATTCGGCATGCGCCAACAACGGCACCGATAATGCGATCGTCAGCAGCAGTCGAGCGCAACCGATGAATGCCGATTGAATGTATTTCACCAGCGACCGCTCCGCTTGATCTGCATCTGGCCATTCGCATCCGGCTGCGCGCCTGCCATTAATATCAATCCCTGACGAAATTCTTCGGGCAAATTGCGTTCGGCTTTTAATTGCGCGTTCACTGCATAACTGCGCTCGCTGAAATTCACCGTTACCTCGCCGTTACCGCCCAATGCGCCCTGCCCCTGCAATACACCGCTTAATTGCTGCGCGTCGGGCATTTGCAGTGCGCACGAGTAATCGCCGAGAGCAATCCAGCGTGAATTCCATTGCCACTGCGCTTGCTGCCAATACACAGTGCCTTGCAGCGATTGCAATTGCCTACGCGCAAAATCGGCGCGATCGAGTTTCAGTGTCAATGCGCCATTCGCCGGCAGTGGCAGCCATTGCGATAGCAGCGTCATCGGAATCGCTGCGCCCACATCGCGCAATGCAATATGACCCAATGGAGAAACGCGTACATACGCATCGAAAAATTGCTCATTCTGGTTTGCCGACGTCGCCACCGACACTCGCGCAGACGGATGCAGCCATAACAGCGACAGCGGATTAATTTTCCATTGCAGCGAACCGAGCGCGATGGCGCGGCCATCCCGCTGCCATAGTGCTTGACCGGCAGTACCCTGCCAAAACCCGCCGCTGACATTTTGCAGATGCAATTGCGGCGCGATCGGTTTCAACAACAACACAAACAGCGATGCCGGCGCCGTCCAGATCAAGCAGAGAAAAAACCAGCTGACGGCGGCAGCAATAACGCGCCGCTGAATTCGCACGTTAGATTTCATCAGGGAGACAGTATCGATAGGGATCATGGCCGGAATAATCGCACCGATACATTGACGATGCCTGGCGCGGAGCCCTGCGCAACAACCAACTCTCTCGTCGTCACACCCTGCGCCGTTTCGAGTTCGTGCAGCCAGCGCACAACCTGATCGAACGATGCATTATCGAGTCGCACTTGCACATCGCCATTGCTGCCGGGTTGAAACCGACTCATGCGCAGTTGATGCGCCGCCACTGTGCGATCGACCAGCTGCGTGAGGTTTTCATTCTGAGGATTGGCCGTCGTCGTTGCGCTTTGTTGCAGCGCGCGCAGTTGTCCGGCCATTTGCGTGATTGCATCGAGACTTTTCGCCGCAGCGGCATTCTGTTGTTGCAGACGCGCATTCGACGCAGCGAGCGGATGCCATAACAACTGATATACCACATACAGCAGTAACGCAGCAGCGAGCACTATCAACATCGCCTGATCGCGCAGGCTCAATTGTTGTTGGAGTTTTTCTAACATTCGTCGCCCCCTTTTTTCAATTCGTCGCCCTTAGCGCGTCGCCGTCACGCGTAATTGCGCACGGGTTTTATCGCCATCGGTATTGCTGCCGACCAGCTGAGCATTCAACCCGGTATTCGCAATAGCCATCCGCACCGCTTCGATATCTTTGAAGGCGCCCGCACTCAAACTGATACGCAGCTCGTTTTGGCGTTCGCTGAATGTCATGTTCTGCACGTGCACACCGTCGACACCATGTAGCGCGCCGCCCACCTGTTGCAGCAACGCTATCGCACCTGCGCCGTTACGATTTTGCAACGCGGCAAGTTTTCGACGCAGTTGCAATTCCGGATCGTTGATGACTCCGCGCGGTTCGACAGTGCGATAGATTTGCTCGATTTGTTGGCGTAGCGCGAGATTTTGTTTGTTCAGCCGGTAATGCTGTACGCCAAGGACAACCATATGCATCAAAAATGCTGCAACGAGAATGAGCAGCGGCCACTGCCATTGCAGCCACCAGCGGCGCCACGGCAACGTACGCGCGAACACACCCTGCAACAAGTTAAGCGACCCCTTGGCAGCAGCGGGATCGATTTCATATTCATCTAACACTTCGATTGAGCCGCGCAGCAATTCGGGTAAATGCACCGACAGCGCTTCGATTGACGTAGCGCCACAGACCAGCAACTTTTCCGGCATTTCATCTGCACTATCGAGCAACAATTGCAGCGCCAGCGCCGCACTGTCGGCCTCTAGCGCAAAACCGCGGTGCAGGCCGATACGCAGCAACCAGCGATTGTCATCGATTAGCAGCGTCCAGCAATTCGTCCGATACGGCAGCAACAATTGCTCGGGCACAACGTTTTTTATATCGAGCCCAGCCTGCGCACACTGCGTCAGCCACTGCGCCAGCCATTGTTTATCGACTATCGCAACCGGCACGCGGTGCCCGTCGATTTTACCGAGCGCGAAATGCTGTTCATCGACATCGACAACCAATTGCTCTTCAAAACTATACGGTACGGTCTGACGCAATAAGCGCCGCTCATGCGGCGCAAATTCGACGGTTTGCAACAGCACCTTTTGCGCCGGCAGCACCAGGGTTAATTCGCTATTACGCGTCGCGTCATCAGCAGCTGCATCCAAGGGTCCGCCGATTTTTTCATCCGACTCAGAACCATCGCGCCAGCGCAATCGCTCGGTAGCGTCGATACGCAGTAATAAATTATTTTTCACAGGCTTTCTCGGCAGAAAAAGTTGAAAAACTAACGATAAATAATTCAGCGATCACCATTCGCCGAACGTCCGCGCAATCACTTCAACGCGCCGCGGCTTTGTATCGGCAACCCGATGCAAAATACTGTGCAGCGAATATCGGTGTCCCTGAAACTCAGTCATTGTGTTCAATAAAAAATAATCGCTTGCAACCGCAAGACCGACGCTTCCTTGTTCGATTTTTCGATCGGCCAGCACACCATTTTTCAGTACCGACATATCGACAAAATATTTCGGCGATTCGCGCGCCTGTAACAGATAATCGATTTCACTATCGCCGAGCGGCTGCATATCTTGCGGTCCGCCGAGGCTGCGAAGCACCTGCGGCGGCGCCGTATTGATATTCAACGCCGATCCGTTTCTCGGCCAGACCGTTACCAGCGGCGCCAGCGCACGGTAAATATCCGGCGTCATACCCTTCAGCAACATTAATTCCGATGGGCTGACCAGCTTGCGATTCGCGGACCGCTGCATCGGCTCGGTCTCCGCATAGTATTGGCTCTCAGCGCCGCCCAATCCGCTCACCTCATCCCCCTCATCGATCCAGTCGGTGAGTGCCTCAGTCAGCGCCTGCGCCTGATCGAGAGCGAGCGGCGTTTCCAGCTCAAGACTTTGCAGCAAGCGAATCAATTGATTCTGCGATACGGAGTACTGCCCAGGCGTACCACTCGCACTTCCGCTCACACTGTTCAAATTGAACCGGCCCTGCAAATCTTCGACCCGACCGGTGATCCAGCCATAGTCGGTAGGAAATTTTTGCGGCTGCGCCCATGGCTCCTCAAGATTGTCGTTGCGCTTGTCGCCATCCGCCTGCAAATCCTGAAGCAGCGCAGCGCGCGCCAATTCTTCCGCACCGAGCAGATACGCATACGCCTGCTCGCTGTACAGTTGATTTTCGACGCGGCGAAACATCAGCAGAAAATCGCTGCTGAGCGCGGTCGCGAGCAGTGCCACCATCGCAACGACGAGTAGCGCCACGACCAGCGCTACACCCTGGTTTTTATGGCGGGCTCTGTTCATTCGCCAAACCTATTATGCGATGCACGATTCCGAAATCGTCCGTCTCCAGATCGAATTGCACCGCCAGAGGTAAATGTGTATTTGCCTTTTCGGGCGGCCATTGCTCTATCCACTCTCCGCCGAGCGTTTCATTTTCCGCGTTCGGCGAGCGGCCGTTTAGAAACTGCCATTTCAAACTCTTTACGCCGCTCAATAATTTCACTTCCTGGCGATGATCGTCGTCGTCAACTCTATCGATCACCAACCAATGTTCGCGCCAGACATTGCCTTCGCTATCGAGACGGTAGCGCACGCGCTGCAACGCACTGCGGCGCTGACCGCGCGGGTTATCCCAGCCGGTATGCGTCAGTTCGAGCACGGACTCGTCATCAAGGGTGCCGAGCAAGGCCGGTTGCTCGTCACCGTTTGCATCGAGAATGCTGCGATCGACGCTCTGCCGCAAATCGCGCGTGATCCAACTCACCGCGGTTTGAATATCGCCGACACGTCTAACGGTTTCCTCATGGCGCGATGCCGCATTCATCGCCGTGGTCAAGCCAGCGTACGCCATCACGGCAATGAGGCCGGTAATCGCCATGGCGAGTAACACTTCGATCAAAGTGAAGCCGGCAGCCAATCGTCCCGTTCTCATGGCAGCCGATGATACCGATCGAGAATCGTTGTCAGCGTAGCGAGCGGCGAAGCACTTTTATTTTCTGGGTCACTCTCCTGATCGAACACGGCGATTTCCAATTGAATCGCTCCAGGCTGAGCCGTCTCCTTCGGTTCAGCACGCCAATACCATTTGCGCCCGACCATCTCGTCGACGCCGGAAAATGCGTCGCTCGGAATATCATTGGTGTGCGCATTTGCCAGCAGTGCTAATTCCATCTGATTTTGCGTCACGTAATGCACGAACAATTTATCGCGCAAATACGCGGTGCCGTCGATTTGCCGCATCATCGCCACCAAAATACCGGTGACCGCGAGCGCAACGATGGCGACGGCAACCAACACTTCGACGAGCGTGAAGCCGCTGTTAGTTGTTTTCATCGTTCTGCCCGATATCCAACTCGATTCGCCCGAGCGCATCGGAGCGAACAATCGGTCCATGTTCGTCACCGGCAAAACGCAGCTGCAATACAAACGGTGTCACTTCGCCGCCGGGTGCCAGCCAGATGATCGGCGTGATCGCTTTATTTTGATCATGTGTTTTATTTTTCTCATCTTCGGACGGCGGCTCCGCAGGCAGCGGCTCGATTAATTGTTCCGCGCCATCGATTTCCAAGCGCGCGGTGATGTTGTCGGCAAAATGCGTTTCACGCGGAATTTCGTTTGGCGCCTCGGGACGCCAACCCTGCTCGCTCAGACGCAGAAAGCGGTATGCGATATGTTCGCCTTCGGCATTCGTTACGCGATAAATCTGCACGCCCCACGACTCGCGGCCTAAAATTGCTTCGTCTTCAACCTGCGCGATGGCGTTGGCGAAATCGCGCGCGGCATTGCGTAATTGCTGAGGCTTGTTGTCGCCGAGCGACAAACCCACGATGGTCACCGCCAAACCGATAATCACCACGACGATCAGTAATTCGAGCAGCGAAAATCCGGCGTGGCGTAAGCGCACGATTACTGCTGCTCTTTCGATTCGCTCTGCCAGTTGCCGATATCGGCATTCTGCTCGTCACCGCCGGTCACACCATCCGCACCGAGCGTGTACAGATCATATTCACCGTGACCGAATTCGGCGGGATTCAAATATTTATAGGCATTACCCCACGGATCTTCCGGCATCCGCTCCAGATAACCATTTTTTTTCCAATTGCGAGGCACTGGATCGATGGTGGGTTTTTCGACGAGCGCGCCGAGCCCTTGCTCGGTCGTCGGATAATTAAAATTATCGAGTTTGTATAACTTCAACGCGGTTTCTATATTTTTGAAATCCGCGTGCACTTTTTGAATGCGCGCCTCGTCGGCGCGCTGCAATACATTCGGCGCGACGATGCTGACCAACAGGCCGATAATCACTAGCACGACGAGAATTTCGACGAGGCTGAAACCGTGAATCTGTTTGCGTGAGCTCACACTGTGTTCCTCAATTTTTTGCTACGCAGCTCACTATGGCTACGCAGCCGTTACGCGACTAATTTATTCATCTGAATAATCGGCAGCAAAATCGCCAGCACGATGGTGCCGACAATCACCGCCATCAGCACCACCATCGCCGGCTCCATGATCGCCATCAAACCGCCGAGCGTCATTTCCAATTCGCGCTCCTGATTCTGCGCAGAACGCGCCAGCATTGCTTCGAGTTCACCGCTCACTTCACCGCTGGCCACCATGTGCACCATCATCGGCGGGAACAATTCGGTTTGCGCCAATGCGCGATTCAGGCTGCTGCCCTCCTGCACCGAATTCGCAACCTGCCGGCTCGCTTCGCGCAATTCGAGATTGGTGAGTACCTCACCGGCGATACGCAAGCCTTCGAGCAGCGGCACGCCGCTCGACGTCAAAATGCTCAGCGTCGAGGCGAAACGCGCGGTATCCATTGCCACCAGCAATCCGGATATGAACGGAATTTTTAACAACACCCGATGCCAAATTCGGCGACGCTTCGGATCGCGCAATAATCGCCGCAACGACCATATCGCTGCGATGATCAATACCAATGCGATCAGCGCGTAATGGCTGAAAAAATAACTGACCGCGATCAACGCTTTGGTTAATGCCGGTAATTCTGCCTTTGTATGCACGAACAGACCGACTAGCTGCGGTACGACAAAAATCATCAATAACGAAATAACGCTCACCGCCACCAGCATCAGAATGATGGGGTACACCATCGCCATTTTTAATTTTTGCTGCGTGTACTGCCGGTTCTCGGTGTATTCGGCGAGGCGCTCCATGACGGTGCCGAGAAAACCCGCGCTCTCGCCGGCACGCACCATCGCGCGATACATTTCGTTGAATACGCGCGGAAATTCCCCGAGCGCATACGCGAGCGTGTGGCCTTCGACGACGCGAGAGCGCACTTGTAGCACTAACGCTTTTACTCTGGCGCGACGCGCCTGTTGCGCGGTGGCGGAGATCGCTTCATCGAGCGGAAGATTGGATTGAATCAACGTAGCCAGTTGCCGCGTCAGTAGCGCTAAATCGCGTTGACTCAAGCGTGCTCGAAATAACCCATGCCAGCCGCCAATGGCTTTCTCTTTCGCGCTACTGCTCGATGCGATGACTTCGACCGGCTTCAGATCGCGCGCGCGCAATTGTGTGCGCACATGTCGCTCCGAATCGGCTTCGATCACCCCCTTGATCAGTTTGCCGCTGGTATCCAGCGCGCGGAAATTGAAGGCGCTCATAATTAGCCCGACGTCACTCGCAGCACTTCTTCGAGCGTAGTTTGTCCCGCCAAAATGCGGCGACGCCCATCGTCGACGATACCGGGGTTGCGCTCGCGCGCGTACGCGACCATCAATTGCTCGCTGGCGCGTTCATGAATCATTGTGCGCAGGCGTTCGTCGATTTCGATGAATTCATAAATGCCGGTGCGCCCGCGATAACCGCTCTTGTTGCACAACGCGCAGCCGGTTGCGCGAAACAGCTGCGGCGGCCCTCCGCCGTTTGACGATGCATGAGGCGCATC
>CAMLJR010000102.1 GCA_946480345.1 uncultured Spongiibacteraceae bacterium | reverse complement strand
CATCGCCGCTGGCTTGCCGATTTTGGTGAGCGACCTGCCTGAAATTCGGCAAATCGTGACTGAGGGAGGGATCGGTCTCGTCGCCAAGTTGAACACGGCCCGCGATATCGCAATGAGTATCGACAGCTTGTTCGCCGACAATACACGACTGGAGCAGTGGCGAGCCAACGCTCGCGTCTACCGCAATCAGGTCTGCTGGGAGCGTGAGGGCGAGAAATATCAGGCAATCTTCGAGAGGTTAAGATGAAAATTGCCATCGTGTATCAGTACTATGCGGACCATTCCGCACCTGGGCATGCACTGATTTATGAGTTAAGTCAGTATCTGGTAGATCGAGGACACGAAGTTACAGTGATCTCAGGCGAAACGGGGTATATGCATCCGAGCCAGCCATCACTGCCTTGGTACCGCCGATTAATCCGAAGAGAAGAGATTAATGGCGTAACGGTCTTGCGAGCATTTTCCTGTACAGGGATTCATCGCAGTTACGCCGCTCGCTTGCTCAGTTTTATTTCATTTTCCATATCGAGCGCGCTAGCGTTGTTGTCGATGCCCAGGCCCGATATTATTGTTGCATCGTCTCCCCCAATTTTTCCCATGATCTCGACCTTGGTAACAGCAAGGTTGCGAAAGTTGCCATTTGTTCTCGAAGTGCGCGATCTGTGGCCCGCATCGGCGGTTGAAATGGGAATTCTTCACAACAGATTTCTGATCGCCATCATGATGTGGATGGAGCGCAGGCTGTATAGCAGTGCGAATAAAATCATCGCGCTGACACAAGGTATTCGCGATGACATATGCAAGCGTGGCTGGCCGTCCGGCAAAGTTGAAACCATTACCTGCGGTGTCGACATCGCCACATTGTTCCCAGATCGGGAACTGGGTGAAACGCTTCGTCGTAAACTTGGCTGGCAAAACAAAAAGGTCATTCTTTATTTTGGAGCATTGGGTGAGGCGAACAATATTCCGGTAATCCTTAGGGCAGCTCGGCGCACACAATCTCACCCGGATCTTCTATGGGTGCTTGTGGGCGACGGCATGAACAAGTCGGTCATCAGTCGAGATATCGAGCACACCTCAGCAACCAATGTTCTATTGCTCGGCGCTGTGCCCAAGTCGGATGCTCGCGCCTACATCAATGCAGCCGATATTTGCTTGGTAACACTGATGGATATTGTCCTTTTCGACGGGGCTATTCCAACCAAGCTGATTGACTATATGGCATGTGGTAAGCGCGTCGTTGCAGGCCTGCGCGGCGAAGCTAAACAAATTCTCGAAGAAGCGTCTGCGGGGAGAACATTCGCCCCGAATGACGATGAACAGCTGGCAAAGCTAGTGCTTGAAATGCTGGATGAGGCTGTCGACAAGGACGCTGCTGAGCAGCGATCCGTCGCGTACGTGCGCGAGAATTTTTCTGCCGGCGCCTCACAGCAGCGTTGGGAAATTCTGTTGCAGACGGTATTGTCCTCGCATCATCTTTCTTGAGTAGCCTGTATATGAGCCCCTACAATCGCGTTGCCGTCGTCGGCGCTGGCAGCCAGATCGGACCCTCGTTGATACGGCGACTCGCAGCCAGCGGTAGAACAGTTTTGCCGATTGCCCGTATATCAACTCCCGCTGCCTACATTTTCGACAAGGCATCAGGTACTTTCAGCCCGCGGCTCGATCACGCCGACGCGTTAATCTCACTGGCACCCCTGCCGGTAATATCAGATGTTGTGGAGATGGCCAAAGCTCTGAAGGCTCGGCGCATCATCGCTTTCGGCTCGACTGGCCGCTTCTCCAAGGAGCGATCCACTTCTTCTCTTGAGCGAGACTTCGCGTCACAACAAGCCAGTGCGGAACTCGCGATGGCATATTACTGTGCGGAAGCAAACATATATTGGACCTTGTTCAGGCCGACCATGATCTATGGGGCAGGCATGGATCAGAGCGTAACATTTATTGCGGCCACGACCCGTCGCTTCGGTTTCTTCCCTGTACCCATGGGGGCGCGGGGTCTGCGCCAACCCGTTCATGTAGATGATCTCGCGGCTGCTTGCATCAGCGCACTCGATCGAGATATCACCTGGAACCGAGCTTACAATCTCGGAGGCGGCGAGCGTTTGTCGTATCACGACATGGTGAAGCGTGTTTTCGCTGCGCAAGGTCTGCCTTCCTTGCTACTCCCTGTGCCCTATCCGTTGCTGAGAATTGCGGTGGCTTTAGCTGGACGACTTCCGAAGCTGAACTTCATCCGTCGAGAAATGGTTGACCGAATGTTTGAAGATCTCGTCACCGACAATCATCCAGCCTCTGAGGATTTCGGCTTTTTGCCACGGATTTTCGCGCCGTAGTATTGATGCACGTAATAGTCCTGTTGAATGCCATCAAATATTGACCAAGCTACTTATTTTTAAGAATGTTAACTAATTCTGCGACGTCACCCCATCTTCAGTTGCACTCAGCTTTAGAGTTCGTGGTTAATTTAGTGGATTCGCAGCAGTAGTTTTGCATAGGCCGCCGGCGTCAATCCGCCCAACCCTTTCTTCGGTCGTTCTTCGTTGTACTCTTGCCGCCACGACTCTATAACGACTTTTGCGTGCGACAAGCTCGCGAACCAATTTTCATTCAGGCACTCATTCCTGAAGCGACCGTTGAATGACTCGATGTAAGCATTCTGATTGGGTCTGCCGGGTTCGATTAAAAACAATTTCACGCTGCGCGTGTGCGCCCATGTCAGCATCGCTCGACTGCAAAATTCTTTGCCATTGTCAGTGCGTATGGCACTCGGCAATCCACGATGCACCGCCAGCTCGTTGAGTAGGCGAATCAGCATAAGCCCACCGATGGCGCGCTCAGGAACAATGGCAACGGCGGCATCATCGACGACGGTCAGACATTTAATCACGCGGCCCTCTGCTGTACGGTCGAAGATAAAATCCATCGACCACATTTGATTCGCACGCTGCGGACGCGCCAGTGGTTGTCGATCAGCGACAGGGATACTATTCTTCCGCTTGCGTCGTTTAACTTGCAGCCCGGCTACTGCATAGAGCTGTTCAGCCCGCTTGTGATTTACCCGCAGGCCATCCTGGCGAAGCTTCAGATAAATCATGCCTGAGCCATACCGGCAATGGCGGTGAGCCAGCTCGACGATACGTTGACGTAAATCGTCGTTGCTATCAGGTGCTGGTTGACAGCGCAGAGCGCTCGCACTCATACCGATGGCGCGCAGGGCATGACGTTCGCTTAATCCGCGATCCTTCATATGGCGCACCGACTCACGGCGCGAAGGGGCGCCTACCACTTTTTTCTCAACGCTTCGCGCGTGACTTCATTTTCGAGTAGGGATTCGGCTAGCAATTTCTTCAGCCGCGCATTCTCCGCTTCCAATTCTTTCAGGCGTTTGGCATCGGCCACGTCCATGCCGCCAAATGTGTTGCGCCACAGATACTAACTACCCTCCGAATCCGCGCCTTCGGCACAGCTCTTTGATTGGGTCTCATCGACAATAACGTTGATTACCGCTACCTTTTTCAGGTTCTTCAAATGAAACGGTTCCTTGAGCTGCCTGATTTTGATGATTGGATATTCATTGCCACCAGGCACGGTTTGACCCTTGATCGTTATCGAAAATTGAGCAGGCAGCGGCTGTTTGAAGCGAATTTTTGCACTTGACGCTTTATCGGCATCCGACCACTGGCCCCAGCGCTCCCGATTATGGAAGCCCGAAATTTCAGCAACGGCTTCCGGTAGTTGTGCGTCGGCGAAGTTGATTTCGGCGACGACGGCTGTCGGTTGCACGCGGCCAACAGAAAAGCACACATTGATATCAGTGCTAAGCGTCTTGAATTGATAAACATATTTATTCTCTTGTCTAAATGAGGGCTCTAGTTGAGCAAAAGGCGCCAAATATTGGTGACGAGGTTGCGTTCGTGCTCAAGCTCAATCATCGCCGCTCTACCCTTCTGCTGCTGCAACGACAATCGATGCGCGCAACTTCGGTAACTTTTGTACGCTTCGATTAGTGCTTCGACACTATCGCAGGCTAATAATTTTTCTGCCGCAAGCGTTTCCAAAATCCGAATATTATCCGTCCACTGCGTTAACGCGGGATGCTCGTGAGCCCACGCAAGCACGGCGTATTGCACCATAAATTCGATATCGACGATAGCGCCGGTGCCGTGTTTCAAATCAAATACGGGATTTTCCGCCGTCTCGGTATCGCGCGGGCGCAGTTGATCGCGCATTTTGTTGCGCATCTCGATCACATCGCCGCGCAGTTTTGTTAAATCACGCGATTTACACAGCACGTCGTGACGGATTTTTTCGAATGCATTTGCTAGGTCGCGATCGCCTGCCACGACGCGTGCCCGCACTAGCGCTTGATGCTCCCACGTCCATGCTTGGTTGTGTTGATAATCCGAAAATGCTTTCAGTGAGCTGACGAGCAATCCCGAATTTCCGGAGGGTCGTAAGCGCATATCGACTTCGTAAAGCGCGCCCATCGCGGTCTGGGCCGTCAGTATATGAATGATGCGCTGACCGAGGCGAGTGAAGAAGGTGTTGTTGTCGATCGAAACGGCGCCGTTCGTTGAAAGCGTTGCGTCAGCGTTGTGAATAAATACCAAGTCGAGATCGGAGGTGTGACTTAACTCGATGCCGCCAAGTTTGCCGTAACCGACGACGATAAAATCTTTATTGCAAACTGTGCCGTCGGCTTTCATTGGTGCGCCATGTTTTTCTATCAAATGACTCCATGCAAGATCGAGCACGTATTCGAGAATGACTTCGGCAATCCAGGTGAGGTAGTCGCTGACCTTCATCAGCGGAAGCGTGCCTTTTATTTCTGAGGCGATAACACGCAACACATGTGCAAGTTTGAAATAGCGCAGCGCTTCCATCTGTCCTTCGAGATCGTTTTTTCCGATGCGCAGTATTTGCTGTTGCAGGTCGCGCTGTAGTTCTGTTTTCTGCGGAGGCGCGTAAAGTGTGCCTGCATTTAGTAACTCATCGAGCAATACAGGATGCCGCGCGAGTAAGGTCGCGACCCATGGGCTCGCAATGCATAGCGCGATTAACTCTCGCAATGCGGATGGATTTTCAATGAGGAGCACGAGGTACGCTGTGCGGCGCATTACGGATTCAACGAGTGGAAGCGCGCGTAATAGTGCGGTACCGGGCTTATCGATTTGCGCTGCGGCTTGCAACAGCAGTGGCATGAAGTTATCGAACCGTTCACGAGCGGTGCTTTGCAAATGTTGTGCGGCTTTGCTGTTGCGCAGGATGTATAAGTTGCGCGCAACTTCTTCACCGTTATCGTAACCGTGGGCGGTTAATTGTTCGGCGAATTGTTCTGTGCTGAGCTCCTTATCGAGCCATAGCGACTGCCAATTGCCAGTCGAAGTTGATTGCTCATCGGTCTCATTCGGATCGGCGATGACATTTTTGAAGTGCGATCCAACGACGGCGCGGTGCTTGTTCAACTCTTCGAGAAATGATGGCCATTCCGAAAAACCGAGCGCATACGCGAGCGCGGCGCGCGGTGTCTCAGCCTTGGGCAATTCCTGGCTTTGCTGATCCTGCCAAGCTTGAATTGCATGCTCAGTATTACGAAGAAAGAAATATGCGGCTTGTAGCTCATCGACGACCAATTGCGGCAAATAGGCGAGAGCAGCTAGCGTTTGTAAAACGGATTGCAGATTGCGTTCTTGCAGGCGCGGTTCGCGTCCACCGCGAATTAATTGAAAACATTGCGCGATGAATTCGATTTCGCGGATGCCGCCTGGGCCAAGTTTTATGTTGTCGTGTAAATGGCGACGTTGCACTTCGCGCTGAATCAATCGTTTCATTTCGCGCAGTGCGTCGAACGCGGAATAATCGAGGTAGCGTCGATACGTGAAGGGGCGCAGTAATTCGATTAATCGCTCGCCATAACGATCGGTTGCTGCGAAAGAACTTTCCGCGACCGGGCGCGCCTTGATCATTGCATAGCGTTCCCAGTCGCGACCTTGATCCTGGTAATACTCGACTAGCGCATCGAAATTCAGCACTAATGCGCCGCTGTCGCCGTAAGGGCGCAAACGCATATCGACGCGAAACACAAAACCATCCGCGGTGTTTTGATCCAGCGATTTAATAAGACGCTGCCCCAGCCGAATGAAAAATTCCTGGTTTGGGACGCTTTTCGCGCCGTCGGTTTCGCTTTCAGTCTCGCCGCTCTCAGGGTAGGCAAAAATCAAATCGATATCGGACGATAGATTCAATTCGTTCGCGCCGAGTTTGCCCATGCCGAGCACGATAAACGGCTGCGCGCTGCCGTCGTGTGTCGAGCGCGGCGTGCCCCACTCTGTTTGCAATTTTCGGTAATGAAAATCGAGCGCAGCCTGAATACAGGTTTCGGCGACGGCGCTGATATCGGCGGTGATTTCGGTGGTCGTGGCTAGACGATTCAAGTCGCGCCAGATAATGCGCAGGAATTCGCGATTGCGAAATTCGCGCAGTGCTTTATCGAGCGCTTCGGCGGTATCGACGTCATCTATCTGTTTGCACAGACGTTCGCGCCATTGTGAGGCGGGAATCGACTCGTTTAATTCGCCGCTGAGTTGAAGTGTTAGTAGCCAATCCGGAAAGCGTCGGCAAAGTTGTGCGGCGAACTGGCTGCACGCAATCAGCTTGGCGAAGCGCGCGGCGAAAAGCGTGTCGTTATCGAGCAGCGCCTGGAAGGCAGATCGTTGTTCGTCACTCAATACGCCGAACAGGTTTTCGTGCGCGAGTGCGGCTTCGTGCTGCAAAAGTGTCGGTAAGGCGTTGATGGCGTCTGACCACGCGGTGCTCATCGTTAACCTGCTGCTCGTCGGTGGGGCGCTTAATGTACTGGGTTGCCGGTGATATCGGAACCGAAGGGCCATTTAAGGTTGCGGGTGCGGGGGTGTTCTGGTATAAAGTCGCGCTCCGTTTAGCCCGGGTCCCCTATGGGGTGCTGATTCGGGCCGATCAACGATCCAATTTTCGTTTTTAAAGCTGGAAAACACCATCATGTCCAGAGTCTGCCAAGTAACCGGCAAGCGTCCTATTGTCGGCAACAACGTATCGCATGCGAAGAACCGCACCAAGCGTCGCTTCCTGCCGAATCTTCACCACCATCGTTTTTGGGTAGAAGCCGAAAAACGCTTTGTCACGCTGCGTATTTCCAGCAAAGGCATGCGCATCATCGACAAACTCGGCATCGACGCTGTATTGGCCGACATCCGCGCCAGTGGCGAAAAGGTTTAAACGCGCCAGCGGCGCATTGAGAGATTGAGGAAAGAATCATGGCGAAGAAAGGTGCATCCGATCTGATCCGCTTGGTGTCGACCGCCGGTACCGGCCACTTCTACACCACCGCAAAAAACAAGCGCAACACTCCGGATAAATTCGAATTCTCGAAATACGATCCGGTAGTTCGCAAGCACGTGATCTACAAAGAAGCCAAAATCAAATAAGTTTGGCGACAGAACATAAAAAACCCGCTCATCGAGCGGGTTTTTTATTGCGCGCCGTTTAGCGTTGCGCGAGTTTTTGTCGCGCCCGCCCCGCCGCTGCCCTGACCTGTTGTGGCGCTGTACCGCCGATGTGGTTGCGCGCGGCGACCGAGCCTTCGAGCGTCAGCACGTTGAACACATCGTCTTTGATCGACGTGCTGAATTGTTGCAATTCAGCGAGCGTCATATCGGCGAGATCCTTGCTGCTCTGAACCCCGTAAGCGACCGCCTTGCCGACGATTTCGTGCGCATCCCGAAACGCAACGCCATTGCGCACCAGGTAATCGGCGAGATCGGTGGCGGTCGAGAAGCCGCGCCGCGCCGCTTCGCGCATCACGTCTTTCTTCGGCTGGATCGCCGGCACCATGTCCGCGTAGGCCTTCAAACAATCCTTCACTGTATCGATCGCGTCGAACAGCGGCTCCTTGTCTTCCTGATTGTCCTTGTTGTACGCGAGCGGCTGGCCTTTCATCAGTGTCAGCAGGCTGATCAGGTGGCCGTTAACCCGCCCTACTTTGCCGCGAATCAATTCCGGCACGTCCGGATTTTTCTTCTGCGGCATGATCGACGAGCCGGTGCAGAAGCGATCGGGCAGGAACACGAAATTGAATTGCGAGCTGGTCCAGAGAATCAGTTCTTCGCTGAAGCGCGACATGTGCGTCAGCAGCAGGCTCGCGAACGCGGCGAATTCGATCGCGAAGTCGCGATCCGATACCGAATCGAGCGAGTTTTCGGTCGGCTTGTCGAAGCCGAGCAATTCGGCGCTGTAAGCACGATCGATCGGATAGGTGGTGCCAGCCAGCGCGGCGGCGCCGAGCGGCGATTGATTTACGCGCTTGCGACAATCGAGCAGGCGGCCGTAATCACGCTCCAACATTTCATTCCACGCCAGCAGGTGATGGCCAAACGTCACCGGCTGTGCGGTTTGCAGATGCGTGAAGCCCGGCATGATGGTGTCGGCATGCTGTTCGGCGAGGTCGATCAGGCCGGTTTGCAGCCGCGTGATTTCTTTCGCGATGGCATCGATTTCATCGCGCAGGTACAGCCGCACGTCGGTCGCGACCTGATCGTTGCGCGAGCGGCCGGTATGCAGCTTCTTGCCGGCGATGCCGATCTTGTCGGTCAGCCGCGCCTCGATGTTCATGTGCACGTCTTCAAGCGATACCGACCACTCGAAGGTGCCGGCTTCGATATCGGCGCGAATCGCTTCGAGCCCGGTTTGAATCAGTTTGAGTTCGTCCGCCGTCAGCACGCCGACCTTGGTCAGCATCTGCGCATGCGCGAGCGAGCCGTTGATATCGTGATGATAGAGGCGTTTGTCGAAGCCGACCGAGGCGGTGAAGCGCTCGACGAAGGCATCGGTCGGCTCGGAAAAACGGCCGCCCCAGGGTTTGATCGGTTGCTCGTCGCTCATGGGAAGTCTTTATGGCTGCTGGAAAAAAGAGGCGGCGATTATATCAGCGGCGGGGCGGGGAGTTGGCGGGTTGTCGGCTTCAAAATTCGAATTCGAGCTGCGCGCGCCAGGTGCGCTCGGGTGTGTCATTGCTGACGCCGAATATCACGCCGAATTCCCACTTGAGTTTCTTTGCGATGCCAAGCCGCTGCGTGCCCATCACGATCGGGCCGAGGCCCTGCGTGCCATCGCCGACGTAATACTCCAGCGCCGGCTCGAACGCCTCGTTCAGGCGCCAGCGCCATTGCGCCGCGCCGCCGAATTCCAGCTCGTTATCGATGCCCGTCCCGTATTCGTACTCGGCGATCAGGTTCACGGCGAGGCTGGTTTCGCCCAGTTCCTTCTCGGCTAGCAATCGGCCGCCAAACTCGGAAATGTTGCGATCCGTATCGCGTTCGAATTCGGCCAGCACGCCCCAGTCGATGCCGTACTCGCCGGGCTCGGTGAGTTGGTACAAGGCTTCCAGCTCAAAGCCGCTGACTGAAAAATGCTGTTGCTCGGTTTTGCGGGCGTTGACGTAAGCTTCGGCGAACAGGCGCTCGCCGATGGAGCGACCAAACGCGAAGCGGTGCAGTTGTTCGCCATCGAAGCCATCGCCGCCGTCATCGACCAGCGTTGCGCGCCACTCCAGCTCGGTTTCGAGCGGCTGCACAAAGGGGTGATAGACGCGATCTATATCGGCGAAGACCGGCATCGCGGTGGTTAGCGCCGTCAGGCAGAGCAGGCGTTTCATATGGCGCTCCGCTCGGAACGACGCAGCGCGCCGAGCCCGATCACGAGCGCAAATACCACCGTGTATGCGCCGATTTGCAACGGCGTTGGTGTTGCTTCGTAGCCGATTAGCGCATGCAACAACTGGCCGGACGGCGAACTCTCGGCAACCCAGTGCGACGTATCCCAATACGGCCGCTGCGCCGGGGCGAGGCCCGCCTGTTCGAGAAAGCCAATGGCTTCCGCAGCCATGCCGGCGGCGAGCAGCGCAAGCAGGATCGAAGTGATACGTAAAGCGCGCTGCGGAGGCTGATAAATCAGCAGGTAATACAAAAGGGCGGCGACGCTGACGCCAATGCCGGTGCCGATCACGCCGCCGATCAACACGGGCATGAATGCCGAAAAACTGGTGCTGAAGCCCGAGCCGTAGAGCACGATCTCGGAAAATTCGCGCGAGACTGCGCACGCTACAGCGCCCGCCGCGCTCCAGCTCATCAGATAGCGCCAGCGCGGCCGTGCGCTGCCGGCGCTATGGCAGGCGAGTAACACGATGATGATCGAATCGAGCAGCACGTTCAGTAATTCCTGGCCGACGCCATCGGCGAGATTCGAAATGGTGTCCATTGCTGCGGCGATACCGATCGCCCCGGCCAGCCCCAGCACAATGCCGCCGGCTACACCTCCAGCGACTGCGTTGATGCGAGCCGCGGCAAGCAGAGCGCTGATGATCAGCCCCGCTTCGAGTACCTCGCGCAGAATGATGATGAGGGCGCTCAGCATCGGCCATGTCTCCCGTTGTTTTTGTTCATTCCACCACTACCGTGCCCAGTGCGGTTTTTGGATGGAATTCGCCGAAAAACGGATACTCGCCGGGCGGTAGTGGCCCGATGAACAGAATGGCCTGGCCTCCACCCATGATGACTTTCTCGCGGTTGAGCTCATAACTCTCGAATTCTTCAGGGGTGGCGTCATGGTTGCTGACGATCAGCTTGACCTTGGTGTCGCGCGGAATAGTCAGCCGTGTCGGAGAAAATAAGTGATCACGGATTTCGAGCCGGTATTCGGGCGTCGCGGCCATCGTCATACCGCTTGTCAGCAGTGCGGCGCAGAATTGGAAGCGGCGCCATGCGCGATGTCGGGTCATCGCTTTTCTCCGTTGGATGTCCGGTCACCCGCAGTCGCTGCGCCGACGCTTTGGTCGGCGAACCGCACGATCACTTCGAGACCGCCGCTGGCTGGAGTCGCCAGCTCCA
>CAMLJR010000101.1 GCA_946480345.1 uncultured Spongiibacteraceae bacterium | reverse complement strand
AGCGTAGCGTCGTCGTGATGCATAGCCATCGGCGCGAACACCGGCAGCGGCACGAAAAAAGAGCAGGCCGGTGTACAACGCCAGACTGATCACTGCCAGCGCGATGGTGTAACGCCAAGGCAATACCGCTGCGGCGATCGTCAGCGGTACCAGAAAATACGATATGAAGGGATTGGTCGCGCCGCCGCTCGCGTAGAGCAACACGCCATGTGCGAGCACGTCGAGCAGTAATTGCACGAAAAACTCGGCATCGGTGACCGGCCAAGGTTGGCGCAGCCGCCATAACGTCATGCCAAATGCCACGGCGAGCAGCATCACGACGCCGATCAGCAGCGGATACGGCAGCGCGGCATGCAACCAGAAATAACCGTAAAAAATCGCGGCCGATTCGACGACGACCAGCACCGCCCGCACCAGCGCGAGTCGTTGTAAATTGGCTTTAGCGGCGGTTAGCGGAGCCATCGTCGATTGCTGAAATCTGCGCGAGAAGTGAAGGGCGCCGAATTATACGCGATGGCCTCGTGCAGCCGGCTGCGGCACGATGTCGCAGCGGTGCTTCCAATCCCTTTCTCGACGCGCCGTCACGCTATAATGCGCGCCCTCCAACGTCCGCGCGCGGCTTTATCCGCAGCGCTGACTTCAATAAATCGTTTTGACGCTAATCGTTTCGAGTACATCGATGAGTAACCTGGACCACGAAGTCGCGTGCCGCCGCACATTCGCGATCATTTCGCACCCCGACGCGGGTAAAACCACGATGACCGAAAAGCTGTTGCTGTTCGGCAATCTGATTCAGATCGCCGGCACGGTGAAAGGCAAAAAATCCGATCGTCACGCGACTTCGGACTGGATGGCGATGGAGCAGGAACGCGGTATTTCGGTAACGTCGTCGGTGATGCAGTTTCCGTATGCCGAACGTATCGTCAATTTGCTCGACACGCCGGGCCACGAAGATTTTTCCGAAGATACCTATCGCACGCTGACAGCCGTCGATTCGGCATTAATGGTGATCGACGGCGCCAAGGGTGTCGAAGAGCGCACCATCAAGTTGATGAATGTGTGCCGGCTGCGCGATACGCCGATTCTCAGTTTCATCAACAAGCTCGATCGCGATATACGCGATCCCATCGAATTGCTCGACGAAATCGAAAGCGTCCTGAAAATCGCCGCCGCGCCGATCAATTGGCCGATCGGATCGGGTCAGGATTTTCGCGGTGTCTACAACCTGTACACCGACACGATTCATGTGTTCACAAAAGGGCAGGGTCACACGATTCCGGATGACATCCAGATCAAAGGCCTCGCCAGCGACGAAGCACGCGCATTGCTCGGTGACGAGGCGGAAAAATTCGCCGAACAGATCGAGCTGGTGCGCGGCGCCAGCCATCAATTCGATGTCGAGCAATATCTCGCCGGCAAAATGACGCCGGTATTTTTCGGCACCGCGCTAGGTAATTTCGGCGTGCGCGAAATGCTCGACGGTTTCGTGCAATGGGCGCCGGCGCCATTGCCGAGAGCAACAGAAACGCGATTGGTCGCTTCCACCGAGCCGAAGTTTTCCGGCTTCGTGTTCAAGATTCAGGCAAACATGGATGCGAAGCACCGCGATCGCATCGCGTTCATGCGTATCTGTTCGGGGAGTTACACGAAAGGCATGAGGATGCGCCATGTGCGCATCGGCAAGGACATCAAAATTGCCGATGCTGTGACCTTCAAGGCCGGTGAGCGCGAGCTGGTCGAAGAGGCGTTCAGCGGCGATATCATCGGCCTGCACAATCACGGCACGATCCAAATCGGCGACACGTTCACCGACGGCGAAAATCTGAAATTCACCGGCGTGCCGCATTTCGCCCCGGAAATGTTCCGGCTGATTCGCTTGAAAGACCCGCTGAAATCGAAGCAATTACAGACCGGGCTGAAGCAGCTTTCCGAAGAAGGCTCGACGCAGGTATTCATGCCGATGCGCAACAACCATTTAATTGTCGGCGCGGTGGGTATGTTGCAATTTGAAGTGGTCGCATATCGCTTGAAGGACGAATACAAAGTCGAGGCGATTTACGATTCGGTCAGCGTCTACACGGCGCGCTGGGTCGAATGCGACGACGCGAAAAAGCTCGAAGAGTTTAAGCAGAAGGCTTACGAGAATCTCGCGCTCGATGGCGGCGGCCATTTAACGTATCTGGCGCCGACGCGAGTAAATCTATCGTTGATGGAAGAGCGCTGGCCGGAAATTAAATTCCGCGCGACGCGCGAACACTGATGGGTTCGCGCGCGGATTTAAGTAAATAGAACAGATTCAGGCGATGCGGCGACGGGCGATCAACAAACCGATCACACCGACCACTAGCAATACCAGCGATGAAGGTTCGGGTACGGTGGCGACTGGCTTGTCGTCGGGGTTATTGGGAAGAGGGTTGTCGGGATTGCCCGGCAAAGGATCGTTCGGCAATGTTGGATTGTCGTCCGAAGGTCCGGTACCTACGATAGGATCATCGGTCGCGGGCTCATTACCGGTCGCAGGTTTATCCCCCGGTGTTGGTCCAGCCTGATCTTCATGCGGCGGGTTGCCATTGGCGTTGCCAGGCTTGCCAGCACCGCCGCCGGTTGATGGGTGCGGAGCAGTGGTGCCGATAACGGGTTTGATCGAGCCGGACGGGTTCGATGCTTGCGGGCCGCTGCGACCGAGAAAGTTCGACATGCCGCTTTTGAAGTTGGGTTCAAACGCAACCAGCAAGTCAGGAGTGTTGACCGGAGCCGCATTACCACCCGCTTCCAATGTGGGTTGCGGATCATTCAGGGCGAACGCGGTTTCATCGAACGTGAGCTCTTCGTCGACGGGCGCGGGTTTCGGCCCTTGCGATTGCGGCTCCGGCGCAACGATGGCATCGGCCGGCTTCGACGGTTCCGCCTGTTCGGTCGCCAGCAGCGGTAATGCGGAACCGAGATCGAAGTCGGGTGCCAGCGCCAACGCCGCCAAAGGCAGCAATCCGATAGCGGCTAATCGACGATAAAGAGTTTTACGTTTTTGAGTCATGACGTCCGGCCTGTTTGCCTTTTTTCGAATACATCGAGATAAGCAGAAGTCGGGCCAATATTTTTTCATCTAATAAAACAATGGTTTACGGTACGGATGTGACAGGCATCACATTTGACTGAAAAATAACTCGACACTACTCCGCCCCAATTTAGACCAGTGTGAGGTTGTAATGCGGCTCGATAAATTCATCGCCAGCGTGACCGATTTGTCGCGCAACGATGCCAAGCGCGCGATTAAGGCAGGCGATGTGTATGTTGTCGGCGTGGCGATTTACGACGCGCAATTCGATGTCGAGCCGACCGCGCGCGTCGAACTGGCCGGGCAGCTGTTACGCAGCGCGACACCGCGCTATTTCATGTTGAATAAACCCGAGGGATACATCTGTGCCGCGCGCGATCGCCGTCATTCGACGGTGCTCGATCTGCTTGACGAGGACAATCGCGACGACTTGCACATCGCCGGCCGGTTGGATATCGATACCACTGGCCTGGTGCTGATAACCGACGACGGTTCGTGGTCGCACCGCGTTACCGCGCCGAAAAGCGATTGTCGAAAAATTTATTGGCTGCAAACGGCCGAGCCGATTCCACAGGCGGCGGTTGCGCAATTCGCGCGGGGCTTGTTTTTACACAGCGAAAAACAACGCTTGCTGCCCGCGCATCTCGACATCATCGACGAACACACCGCTCGCCTCGCGATCAGCGAAGGCAAATACCATCAGGTCAAGCGCATGTTCGGCGCGATAGGCAACGCGGTGGTTAAATTGCACCGCGAAGCGATTGGACCGGTCGCGCTCGATCCGAAGTTGGCGGCCGGCGAATACCGTGCGCTAACCGCTGCCGAAGTCGACGCGTTGTAATTGCGGAGTTTTAGTCCAGTTTAAAACCCGCTTTCAGGGTCACCTGCCAATGCAACGCATTGTTATCCGCGACGTCGCCGCGAATATTGGTGACTTCAAACCAGCGCAGGTTATGCAGCGTCTTGCCGGCGCGATCAAGAGCGGAATTAACCGCTGCCTCGACGCCTTCGGTGGAGGTGCCAGTGAGTTCGATGAGTTTGTAAACGTGGTCGGACATGATGCGCACTCCAGTTAGGCACGCCGTCCGCAAACGTCACGGCGGTGCCGATGATGAAAGTGGTATGAGCGGGACGATAGGCCTGCGAACACAGGCACGCAAGCACCACTTCCCGTCGTCCAATAGCTCAAGTCGGTGACACGCGATGCTTGGTTGTCGCCAGCCACTCCGGCTTGATGCGCACACCCCAGCCCGGCCCATCCGGCATTACCGCTTTGCCGTCCTTTATCTCCAGCACCGGATCGAACATAGCCCGCGCCAGCGTCGTCATCGGCGACCCTTCTTCGATGGAGAACTCGACTTCGCCACCCTTCGGCCATCCAGCGAGCATGTGCATCGTGAACACCGTGACCAGCGACACATTGGCGGCATGCGGTTTTACCGGCAGATTCGCCAGATCGGCCATCTTCGCAACGCGCCAGGCGCGCGTAAGGCCGCCGACATAACAAATGTCGGGTTGCACGATATCGACCGCGCGCATCTCGATCATGCGACGCCATTGCGCCATGTCGTTGTCTTGTTCGCCGCCCTGTACATCGATCTTGAGCGCTTGCGTCACTTCGCGCGTCCATTCCAGCTCCCAATAGGGGCAGGGTTCTTCGAACGCGGAGTAATTCGAATCTTCGAGACGGCGGCCCATGGGTATCGCGACATCAGGCGTGTAGCAACTGTTCGCGTCGGCATACAGTTTGACGTCCGAACCCACAGCCTTGCGCACTGCGGGGATGATTGCCTCGCTTCGTCCCGGTGCCGCATCGCGATTTTGGCCCGCGGGAGTGCCGAGGCGGATCTTGAAAGCATTAATACCGTACTGATCGCGAAGCTTCGCTAGTCGGGTTGCTTCCGATGCGGGCGAGATGTCGCGGCGCATGCTCGAGCCGTATGCCGGAAGCGGCCTCACAGTCCCGCCGAGCAACGCCGCCACCGGTTTCTTGGTGATCTGTCCATAGAGATCCCAAAGCGCGGTGTCGATGCCGGCCAGCGCGCGACAGACAATTGACCAGGGGAACTTCATCAGAGCGTTGATCGCGGCGTCATTGATGGCATCGATGTCGCTGATGTCGCGCTTGAGAACATCTCGCGCAAGCATGTTATGCAGCATATCCACCGTCATGTCGACGTAATACGGCGCTACCTGCCCCCATCCCTGCGTGCCGTCGCTCGCAGTGATGCGGACGAGCGCGTAGGGTTCGCGCGTAAAAGTCTCGATCGATTTGATCGTCAGACCGCGCGGCACCACCGCCCATTCGCGATAGCCCGGCGTGCGGCCGAGATAGTTGTATGGCCCGGAGCCGGGCGTGGGTGTGGTCGCTGGCCCCGCCAGAGCTGAATGAATTGGCGCGCCGAACAGGGGGAGGGCGGCGCAGCTGGCAAGCTGCTTCAAATGATCGCGACGAGTAAACATGAAATGGCCTCCTTTTCATCAGTGGAATCGTATCGCTTAGCGACTTGTCGCACGAACAAATCGCTCGCGCCGATCGCAGCAAATAAAGCGACCGATGAACCATCGTGCGTTGCCGCGTTAAATCGCGGTCACATCGCCTTCGTCACACCATTTGCCAGTTGCTTGATGTGCTCGCAAAAATCCGGATCTTCGCCGCGCAATAATGTCGGCAGCAGCGCGCGAAAATCGGCGCGATCGATCCACTCGACCATATAGTCCTCCCACGAACTCCACCGCCGTCGCTGCTTATCGGACATGTTTTCTTCATACAGCAACAGGTAGGCGCGCTCGAACAGCGAAATCAACATGCTGAAAATAATCAGCATGCGCTCGCGTTGCTCATCGGTCAGCGCCGGTGTTTCGTCGTTCGCGAATAAATGCAGGTCGGCATTATCGAGCGCGATTTTCAGAAAATCCTGATAGTTATCCGACAGCAGCTGATAAACGTTTTCTTCTTCGTTATCGCGCTCTTTGCGCTGTTCGTAAATAAATACCGAGATCGCCATCGGTAAGCCGAACACGGTCACGATGAAGCTGAGTAGCTCCCATGTATCGGGCGTCAAACCGAGAAAATTCATGATTCGCTAACGCTCGCCGCGTTTGAATAAAGAGAAGAATGCATACGACGGATCACGCGGCCCCGGCGTGCCGATATGCGCGCCTTCGAGTACCGGGTGCTTCAAATCGACCACTGATGGATCGGCGACATTGGTCCAATCCGCGACCACCGAGCGATGCAGGAATTTCCAAACGCCGTCGCGTTTTTCGTATTTATCAAAATAGCGACCGCCGATCAGCAAATCGAACGAAGAGCCGTCGCCTTTCTGAATTTTATGAAACGCGAGCACATACACCTCGCCCTCGGCGTAATTGCCATCGAGCTTTAAATTAATTGTTGTTATGTTGTGATGCAGGATATCCATCGTTTTTTGGATTTCCGGCAACTTGTCGAGAAATTCGCTGGCGGGTCCGCGCGAAAATGGACCGTGCTCGTCGATCGCGTCGTCGTGATATAGCGAGCGCATTTTTTCGTGATCGTGTCGGTCGGCGGCGTTGCAATAAGCGCTCAGTAGTTCGTGAATCGCTTGTTTATCGAGTAGTTCCAGCAGTTTTTGTTCGAGATCGGCGTTCATCGTTGCAGGCCTTTATTGATCTACTAATTTATCGATGCTATTACGTTTTCGCGATGCAGTTCAGTTCGAGCAGGATGCCGGCGGGATCGCGTACAAAAATCTGCGTCAGCGACATTTCCGGCACCTCGCTGACGCGATGATCGAGATTCATTCGTTTCAGCTTTTCAATCATGGCACGTGGATCGCCGCACGATATCGCAATGTGATCGAGCAAGTGGTGCGCAGATAATGGCTCGCGCAGTTCGCCTTCGTACAGATGCACAACCGCTTTACCTTCCGAATACAGCCAGTAACCGCGCCTGCTCAATGAAGGGCGAAAGCCATCTTCAAACCCCAATACCTCGCGATAGAAATCGCGTGCTCGATCGAGCAATTCGATAGGACCGGTGATATTGAAATGATCGAGCTGCATGGCTGAAACCTTTTCCGGTGAACAGAGCAGGTGTGCGAGAACTGAAAACTATCGATGAGATGCAAGCATGCCGCTAAATATCCACGGGCGCAATTCGTCGGGCTCGCAACAGGTACAATGGCGCATTCTTCCGAGTTTGATCCGATCATGATGGACCCAGCGTTAACGCATCTATTACCCCATATTGCCGCCACGCGCGGCGACAAGTTACTGATTGCCGATGAACACATCGACCTTTCTGTAGCGAATCAATTGGCCGGCGTTGCGGAGTTAAATGCGATAACGAATCGCTGCGACGTCGCGGCCGCATTGCAGCGAAGCGATGTAGCCACGGCTCTGTCCGATTTCGAGTTTGGCGAGCTGCCAGAGGGTTTTCCGCCATCGTTCGATGCAATATTTTTTCGAGTGGCGAAAGAAAAAGCGCTTGTACATCACGCGATTAATCGTGCGTTGGAGCATCTTCGGCCGGGCGGTACGCTGTGGCTGGGCGGCGAAAAAAACGACGGCATTAAAACGTATATCGAAAAAGCCGCGACCCGCGCGCAGACATCGGCGCAATTGGAGCGTCATGGTGCGGTGCTCGTGGGTTCGATAACGAAAAACACGGCGCTTATCGATGGGCTCGATGATCAGCACTATGCGGAATTGCGCGAAATCGAATTCGATGAAAAATTTTCCGCCTGGAGCAAACCGGGAATTTTCGGCTGGCAAAAAATCGACGCGGGCTCGGCGTTTCTGGTCGAACATTTATCGACGGTGTGGGCGCAGCCGCCGAAGCGCGTGCTCGATCTCGGCTGCGGATATGGTTATCTAACCCTGATGGCAGCGAAGCAATGGCCGCACGCCGGTTTTGTTGCGGCGGATAACAATATTGCCGCCTTCAACGCCGCGTCGTTGAATGTCGCTAAAGCGCAATTAGACGCCAGTGTTATTTGCAGCGATGCCGGCGACAGTATTCGCGAACAGTTCGATGCGATTATTTGCAATCCGCCATTTCATTCGGGCTTCACCCATGACAGCGGGCTGACCGATAAATTTTTGCGGCAGATGAAGCGTCTTTTGACGCGCCGCGGGCGCGCACTGTGCGTAGTGAATTTATTTATTCCGCTCGAAAAAATCGCAAAGCCATTATTTTCCGGCGTTCACGTTATCGCGAACAACAAGAGCTTCAAATTGATCGCGCTGGAACACTAAGCATGACTTGGCGCGGTGAAGAGCTGCAAACGCGCTTCGATGTGCTCGGCGATACGCTTAGACAGCATCAATATTTTTGGCGTGCACCGGCATTCTCTTGCTTAAAATTGCCGTGGGAAGACACCGAATCCCAATTGGCAAAAACGTTGCGAGCGCTAACGCTCTCGAAAGCGGAAATGCTCGCTGGCGATCAAGCGCAGCTCGCGGATTTTTTGCGGCCGTGGCTCAGCGCAGCAAACACTATCGTTACCGATACCGCAGTGCCCGCTATCGACGCCCGGATGTTACCGAAGTTGCCGGAACCTTACGGCGTGCCGGGCCGTAAATGGCAACAGATTCAGGCATTCGCCGCGTGCATGCCGATTTCAAAATCACCGGTGCTTGAGTGGTGCGCGGGCAAAGCCCATCTCAGTCGTTTGCTCGCGCGACAATTCGGTTGCACTGCAACGGCGCTGGAATGGGATGCCGATTTAATCGAACAGGGCAGCGCCCTGACGCGGCGCGAACAATTACCGGTGACGCTGCATTGCGCCGATGTGCTGCAACCTGCCACTGCGAATTTTTTGCAGCACGATCAGCAAGTGGCGGCGCTACACGCCTGCGGTGATTTACATATCCAGTTGTTGCGTTACTGCGCTGAACGACAACCGCATTCATTAATGCTTGCGCCGTGCTGCTATCAATTGATCGCGACGGAAAGTTATCAACCGCTCTCGCATCGCGCACGCGTTAGCGATTTGAAATTGGCACGCTCCGATTTATTTACGGCGGTGCTTGGCACGGTCACTTCATCACAGCGCGAACAGCGTCTGCGAAAAAAGTTGCAGCAATGGCGACTCGGATTTGATTTGTTGCAACGCGAAGTGCGAGGAATTGATGGATATCTGCATACACCGTCAATGCCGCTCAGTGTGCTCAATCGTTCGTTTGAATCGTTTTGCCGCGAACTCGCACAGCAAAAAAATATCGAGCTTCCTGCACATATCGATTTCGCATTTTTCGAAGCGGCTGGCATCGAGCGTCAACGAGAGGTAACTGCCCTCGATCTACCGAGGTTTTTGTTCAGGCGCACACTGGAATTATGGTTGGTGCTCGATCGCGCGTTGTTTTTACAGGAAAACGGCTATTGCGTTGAAGTGGGCGAATTCTGCGAGCAGCGGCTGACGCCGCGGAACCTGGTCATTTACGGCGCCAGAAGCCGAGATTGACCCTGCGCAACCCTTTTTGCGCGCTATCCAGTAAAATCGCCCCTTCGTTCGTAGCATTTGGATTAGTGTCTCAATGTCCACCACCAAGCTGATCTTCCTTCTGCTGTTCATCACCAGTGCCGTGTATGTCCATTACCGCGGCCGCGTGCGGCATAAATTCTGGCGGCAGGCATCGGATCATTCGACGTTGATGGCGCCGATCAATTCGTTCATGTATTTGTTTTCGCGTGTGCCGAACACGCCCTATATCGATGTTGCGCAGTTTCCGAATCTGCAATTACTGGCCGATCATTGGCAGGAGATTCGCGACGAGGGATTACAGCTGACGAATGCCGGACAGGTGAAGGCGTCGGATCAATACAACGACATCGGTTTCAACTCGTTTTTCAAAAGCGGCTGGAAGCGGTTTTATCTGAAGTGGTACGACGATAGTCATCCATCCGCGAAAACGCTGTGCCCAAAAACCACCGCGCTGCTGCAAAAAATTCCCGAGGTGAAAGCCGCGATGTTCACCGAGTTGCCGCCGGGTAGCCGTTTGGTTCGCCATCGCGATCCGTATGCGGGGTCGCTGCGCTATCACCTCGGGCTGAGCACACCCAATTCGGAAGGTTGTTTTATCGATGTCGATGGCGAGCGCTACGCGTGGCGCGACGGCGAAAGCGTGATGTTCGATGAAACCTTCATTCATTATGCGGAAAACACCACGCAACAGGACCGGCTGATTTTATTTTGCGATATCGAACGTCCGTTGCGATTCCGCTGGGCGCAGCTGTTCAATTATTTGTTCGGTCGCTACGTGGTCGCGGCGGCTGCATCGCCGAATTCGGCTAGCGATCGCACCGGAGGGATCAATAAGATATTTAAATATCTGTACGCGCTTCGTCAGCAGGGAAAGCGCTTGAAGGCGTGGAATCGTAACGTTTACTACATCGCAAAGTGGTTGCTGTTCGGGCTAATTCTGGCGGCCATTTTTTTCTGGTGAGTTTTTTGCAGTAGCGAATAGGTGAGTTGGGCATTATTTTTTTTGTACCGACTTTTTGTGTTCAACAGGAGAGCGCTATGGCAAACGAAGGTTATCACGAGCCCATATCGGAGCTTAGTGACGAAACCCGCGACATGCATCGGGCCATCACCTCATTGATGGAGGAGCTGGAAGCGGTGGATTGGTATAACCAGCGGATGGATGCATGCAAGGACGACGAACTGCGCGCGATTCTCCAGCACAATCGCGACGAGGAAAAAGAGCACGCAGCGATGGTGCTTGAATGGATTCGCCGCAAAGACCCCGTGCTCGATAAAGAATTGAAAGATTATCTGTTCACTACCAAGTCGTTAAAGCACGATTGATTGTGCTGTGCAGCGCGCCATCGACGGGCGCTGCGCATTTCTCTCGCTTCCCCTTCTTCGAGTATTTCATTGTGACGCGATCGAATTGCGGATCGTCCGCATATCGCGCAAGCTTGCCCCCGATTATTCCAGCGCCCGGAGAAAATAATGCAACCTCTGCGTAAATTGCGCGGCATGTGGCCGTATTTG
>CAMLJR010000100.1 GCA_946480345.1 uncultured Spongiibacteraceae bacterium | reverse complement strand
CGGAGTGGTATAAATCGTTACTTCAGTCATGCGCGCCGACCTTCAGCCTTTAATCAGCGGCAGCTGGGCACCTTGCCATTCGCCGATACCGCCACGCAGGCGATAAACTTTCGTAAACCCTTTGGCGCGTAATTGCTTGCCCGCCGCGCCGGCGTATTGGCCCATCTTGCAAATCAAAACGATGGGGCGCTCGCGCAACTTTTCCAATTGCCCCGCCTGTTCGTTGAGCTTGGCATACGGCACGTTGATCGCATCGACGATGTGACCTTTACGAAATTCAGCAGCATCGCGCAGATCGACCACCGCAGCATGCTCGGTGTTTACAAGGCTTACCAATTGTTGCGGACTCACCGTGGCGCCGCCGCGTTTTCCTTCATGTATAAGAAGGAGTATCACTGCGACAGCCCAGGCGGATGCCAGCGGCCATTGTTCGGTTAAGAATTCCAGAAAGATCAAAATATCGTCGCCTGCACAAAAACGTGAATGGTTGCGGGAGCCGTCAAATCGGCGCGTAAGTATACACGCCGGCTTTCCATTGCCACAGCGAGCCGTCTGCCCGATTGCAGGGCAGCGCGGCGAGGCTGCATGGTTATTCGGTAAGCACCCAGCTACAATCGCGGCTTTCCGGTTGTGTGTCGTTAATCGTTATGGAAACCCGCAAAAAACCGCACGTTTTAATTATTCTCGATGGCTGGGGATACCGCGAAGATCCCGATGACAATGCAATTTTCCATGCACATAAGCCGACATGGGATCAGTTGTGGAGCAGCGCTCCGAAGACGCTGATATCAGGTTCCGGACTTGATGTGGGTCTGCCCGATGGTCAGTTCGGCAATTCGGAAGTCGGGCATATGGCGCTGGGTTCCGGGCGGGTCGATTTTCAGAGCATCACGCGCATCGATCTCGATATTCAGCAAGGCACTTTTTTCACTAACCCCGTTTATACGAAAGCGATCGACGCGGCCGTTGCTAAAGGCAGAGCGGTGCATGTGCTCGGTCTGCTATCGACCGGTGGCGTGCACAGCCATGAAAATCATATTCACGCGATGGTCGAGCTTGCTGCGCAACGCGGCGCCAAACGTGTGTTCGTACATGCATTTCTCGATGGTCGCGATACGCCGCCGCGCAGCGCCGAAAATTCGTTGCGCAGGCTCAGCGATAAATTGGCGACATTGAATTGCGGTCGCATCGCATCGATCGTCGGCCGCTATTTCGCCATGGATCGCGATAATCGCTGGGATCGCGTGCAGGCTGCGTACGATTTGCTGACGCAGATGAAAGCGGATTATCGCGTCGATAATGCCGTCGACGGTTTGCTGGCGGCATATGAGCGCGGTGAGGACGACGAATTCGTTAAACCCACCGCGATTCAAAAAGACAATGAGGAAACCGGAGCGATTGGGGACGACGATGCAGTCATCTTCATGAACTTCCGCGCCGACAGAGCGCGCGAAATTACCCGTGCTTTTGTGCAGAGCGATTTCACCGGCTTTGTACGTGAGCGTTATCCGCGTTTAGGCGCGTTTGTGATGACCACCGAATACGCAGCAGACATCGATGCGCTGTGCGCTTATCCCTCGCAATCGATGATTAATTCGCTCGGCGAATATTTATCGAATCTTAAGAAAACGCAGTTGCGCATCGCCGAAACCGAAAAATATGCGCACGTGACATTTTTCTTCAGCGGTGGCCGCGAGGCCGTTTTCCCCGGTGAAGAACGCATTCTGGTGCCATCTCCCCAAGTAGCGACCTACGATCTGAAACCGGAAATGAGTGCGCCCGAAGTCACCGATAAGCTGGTTGCCGCAATTAAAAGCGGCACATTCGATCTGATAGTCTGCAATTACGCGAACGGCGATATGGTCGGCCATACCGGAATTTTCGCTGCTGCGGTAAAGGCAGTTGAAGCGCTGGATACCTGTTTGGCGCGCGTGGTTGCCGCAGTGCGCGAAGTGGGTGGAGAAGCATTGATTACTGCCGATCACGGCAATTGCGAGCAAATGATGGATTACGACAGCGGCCAATTGCATACCCAGCACACGACCGATCTGGTACCGCTTGTTTATGTCGGTGCGCGCGATCTAACGCTGCATTCAGGCGGCAAACTCGCCGATGTTGCGCCGACATTACTCGCGTTGATGGGACTTCCGCAGCCGGTGGAAATGACCGGCAACAATCTGGTGCAATTCAATTGAACGCATCGTTTGCGAGGCTCGCCTTAGTCGGTTACCTGATAGTGGTCGGTTGCCTGATGGCAGCACCTTCCGCATATGCCGCCGACGATGGCACTCGCGAGCAACTCGATCAAATCAAATCGGAAATGAGCAAGCTGCAAAAAATGTTGCAGCAATTCAAGGACGAGCGTGGGCGTTTACAGACTGATCTGAAGAAATCGGAAACCGATATCAGCGCCACACAAAAGAAAATGCAGCAGATTGAGCGTCAACTACGCCAACAGGAACTTGAACTAAAAAAATTGGAAGAACAGCGACAATCGTTGCAGCAATCCAAGAAAGATCAGCAGGGGAAAATCGCCACGCAAGTGCGAGCGGCATACGAGCTGAGTCAGCAGAATAAGTTGAAAGCGCTGCTGAACCAGGAGGATCCGGCAAAAATCGGTCGCACCATGGCGTATTACGATTATTTCAATCGCGCCCGCGCCGAACAGATCGACGCCTATATCGAATTGATCAGCCAGCTCGATTCACTACAACCGGAGATCGAGCAAAAATCCGAGATTCTGCGCAATACCAAAGCCGAGCTGGATAAGCAGCGCGAACAATTGGTTGGGGCTCGTGCAGAACGCACGCTAACGCTCACGAAATTGAATCAAAGCATTCAGAGCAAGGATGAGGAGCTGAAATCGCGCGCGCGCGATCGTGCTGCGCTCGAACAAGTGCTGCGCAAAATCGAACGCGAGAGCAAACAACGCGAAAAGCAGGAGCGCGAAGCGATCGCGCGTTCGCAATTGCAGCCCGTATTAGGGGGGCAGGCGTTTCGCGAATTGCGCGGCCGGTTGCCCTGGCCGGTGGCGGGTACGCCGGAAAATAGCTTCGGCAGTTTTCGCGCGGGCACCGATCTGCGCTGGCAGGGCATTAACATCAGCGCGCGCGAAGGCGATCAAGTGCGCGCAATCCACAATGGCCGCATCGTATTCGCCGATTGGCTGCGTGGGTCCGGGTTGCTAATCATTGTCGATCACGGCGACGGCTACCTGAGCTTGTACGCGCACAATCAGACTTTGTTGAAATCCGTCGGCGATGCGGTGAAATCCGGCGACGCGATCGCTACCGTCGGCAATAGCGGCGGCGAGCAACAGGCGCGGCTTTATTTCGAAATTCGTCACAAAGGCGTACCGGCGAATCCATCGGACTGGTGTCGCCGCGCGTAACCAACGTTAATATCGGTGCGACTAACCACTCGCATTTTCAAATTCTGCACTTCCACTCAAGCAGCGCCGAGGGCGTCCATGAATAAGCAGTATCGACACCGGTTAATCACTTTTGCAGCAGCGATTCTGTTAACCGGAACTGTCGCGGCGCAGGAAGGCAATAACGACGAGGGCAAATTGCCGCTCGACGAATTGCGTACGTTTGCGGATGTGTTCAACCAGATCAAGCAGAGCTACGTGGAGGATGTCGACGACAAGAAGCTGCTGGAAGATGCCATTCGCGGCATGCTTGCCGGACTCGATCCGCATTCAACCTATCTGGACGCCAAGTCATTCGATGAGCTGCAGGTAAATACCACCGGCGAATTTGGCGGTCTGGGTCTCGAAGTCGGTCTGGAAAATGGTTTTATCAAAGTGATTAGCCCGCTCGACGATACCCCAGCGCAGAAGGCTGGGATCGAAGCCGGCGATGTCATCATCAAAATCAACGGGCAGCCGGTAAAAGGCATGTCGCTGAACGAAGCCGTTGATTCGATGCGCGGTCCGCGCGGCAGCGAAATCGAACTGACGATCATGCGCGAAAGCCTGCGTCAGCCGCTCGACCTCAAGTTGAAGCGGGATACGATCAAGGTATTGAGCGTTCGCAGCCGTACGCTGGAGCCCGGCTACGGTTATGTGCGAATAGCGCAATTCCAGGCCAATACCGGTGCCGAGGTGCGCAAAGCCATCGAGAAGTTGCGCAAGGAAAACAAAACGCTGAAAGGTCTTGCAATCGATCTGCGCAACAACCCGGGCGGCGTTTTGCAGGCGGCTGTCGATGTTGCCGATGCATTCGTCACCGATGGTCTGATTGTGTACACCGAAGGCCGGCTGCCGAATTCCAAATCGCAATTTCGGGCGACCTCGGACGATATTGCCGAAAAGCTGCCGATCGTCGTGCTGATTAACGGCGGCTCCGCGTCAGCATCGGAAATCGTCGCGGGCGCTCTCCAGGATCATAAGCGCGCCGTCATTATGGGAACCGATAGCTTCGGTAAGGGCTCGGTACAGACCGTGATGCCGCTATCCGAAACCAGCGCCATCAAACTCACCACCGCACGTTACTTCACGCCGAATGGCCGTTCGATTCAGGCGCACGGCATTGCTCCCGATGTGGTTGTCGAGCGCGCGAAAATTGAAGCGTTACCGCGTGGCGGCGATATTACCGAGGCGGATCTGGGTGGCCATTTGCGCAACGGCGACGGCAAGGAAAGCAATAGCAAAGTCCGACGCGAAGAGGCACAGGACAAGCTGATTAGCGACAATCAGTTATACGAAGCGCTGACGCTGCTAAAAGGATTGAATGTATTTGGAATCACCCGGCCGACTGCGGCAGCAGTTGCCGCGCAGTGACGCCAAAAAAACGTTAAAAATGTCGCTGCGTTGAGGCAATGCTTTGTCGTTGCGAGTAATGGTTGGGGTTGAGCTGGCTGCTTAGCCAATGCGTTGGCGCTAGCCGCATATTGGCATATGTACATTTTGCAATTTGTCGTTAGAATCGCCCACGGCTGGTTATATTCCCTCCAACAGCGAGTCACTGGTATGACAATGAATCTCAATCGAGCGGGTGAAGCAGGTGGTGTTCCATCGCGACGCAATCGCTTTTTTGTCGTTAATGGCGATTGGTATTTCAAGACTCGCGAAGGCGCGCCGATGGGTCCGTTCGACGACCGGGGTGAAGCCGAGCAGGGCCTTTACGATTTTATTGAATTCATGACGCTGGCCGAGCCGAAAACGCTGTCGCGTTTATACGCTGCGCTCGCCCGCTAACTACAGCCTGATTTCCACCCCATGCTCGGCCATAAAGCGCTTGGCCTGGGGCACGGTGAACTGCCCGAAGTGAAAAATACTCGCGGCGAGCACCGCATCCGCACCGCCTTCCTTAACACCATCGACCAGATGTTCTAACGATCCAACGCCGCCCGATGCAATCACCGGCACCGGCACCGCGTCGCTGATGGCGCGCGTCACGGCTAAATCGAAGCCTATTTTTGTCCCATCGCGATCCATGCTGGTGACGAGCAATTCGCCGGCGCCGTTAGCCACCATACGCTTTGCCCATTCAATCGTATCGATGCCCGTCGCACGGCGACCACCGTGCGTGAAAATTTCCCAGCGCAACGGTTCGCCCGGTCCGCTGACTTGTTTCGTATCGATCGCAACGACAATGCATTGCGAGCCGAATTTCTCGGCAGCCTCTTTGACGAAATCGGGATTATGAATAGCGGCGGTATTGATGCTGACTTTATCCGCGCCAGCGTTCAGCATGCGCCGAATATCCTGCACAGTGCGAATGCCGCCGCCGACGGTTAACGGAATAAAAACCTGCTCGGCGATTTTTTCGACGGTGTGCACGGTGGTTGCGCGATCTTCGTGACTCGCGGTGATATCGAGGAACGTGATTTCATCGGCGCCCTGATCGTTGTAGCGCTTCGCGATTTCGACCGGATCGCCAGCGTCGCGAATATCGACAAATTGCACGCCTTTGACGACGCGACCCTTGTCGACATCGAGACACGGAATAATGCGTTTTGCGAGACCCATCGTTATAGCTCCACTTCGATTGCGGCGATCACAGCGCGTGCTTTTTCACGTGCTTCGTCGATTGATCCGCCACGCGCGAGCCCGACGCCCATGCGACGCTGGCCTCTCACTTCGGGTTTGCCGAACAGACGCAGTGCGGTGTCCGGGTCTTCTAATGCGTTGTCGAGGCCGCGAAATTGCACTTTGTCGGATTCACCTTCAACCAATAACGCACACGACGCGGAGGGGCCGAGCTGGCGAATGTGAGGAATCGGCAAGCCGAGAATGGCGCGCACGTGTAATGCAAATTCGGATAAATCCTGCGAGATCAATGTCACGAGGCCCGTATCATGCGGACGAGGCGAAACTTCGCTGAAAATGACCTCGTCGCCGCGCACAAATAATTCGACGCCGAACAGACCACTGCCGCCTAACGCATCGGTTATGGCGCATGCGATCTGCTGCGCTTCTTCCAATGCAACGGGCGACATCGCTTGCGGCTGCCACGATTCGCGATAGTCGCCGTCGATTTGCAGATGTCCGATCGGCGCGCAGAATTTCGTTTCTCCGCGCGTGCGCACGGTCAGTAACGTAATTTCGTAATCGAATTGCACGAAGCCTTCGACGATGACGCGACCGGCGCCAGCGCGGCCGCCGGCCTGTGCGTAATTCCAGGCAAGGGGAATATCGTCGATGGATTTCACCACCGATTGCCCTTTGCCCGATGAACTCATGATCGGTTTAACGACGCACGGCATCCCGATCGCGTCGATCGCCGCGCGAAATTCTGCTTCGGTTTCAGCGAAGCGATAGGGCGATGTCGGCAGTTGTAGTTTTTCGGCGGCGAGGCGGCGAATCCCTTCGCGATTCATGGTCAGTTTCGCGGCGCGAGCGGTCGGTACGACGTGAAAACCCTCGCGTTCGAGTTCGATAAGCGTATCGGTCGCAATAGCTTCGATTTCAGGCACGATTAAATCGGGTTTTTCCAGTTCGACGATGCGGCGCAGCGCAGCATCGTCGAGCATCGAAATAACGTGGCTGCGATGTGCAACCTGCATCGCGGGTGCACTCGCATAACGATCGACGGCAATAACTTCAACGCCAAAGCGTTGCGCCTCGATGGCGACTTCTTTCCCCAGCTCACCCGAGCCAAGCAGCAGAATTTTTTTCGCGGTAGAGGAGAGCGGTGTGCCGATAGTCGTCATAAATTTTTACTGATCGCAATAGCGCTGCGCGTCGGCGAGATCGAGCGAGCCTTCGTAAATCGCACGGCCGGTAATGGCGCCGAGAATACCTTTCGAAGCGACGGCTTTCAGTGAGTGAATGTCGTCCATGTTCGTTACGCCACCCGAAGCGATCACTGGAATCGATGAGGCTTGCGCGAGCGCGACAGTCGCTTCGACGTTAACGCCCTGCATCATGCCGTCGCGGCTGATGTCGGTATAAACGATTGACGATACGCCGTCCTGCTCGAAACGTTTCGCGAGTTCGCTCGCCTGAATATTCGAAATCTCAGCCCAGCCATCGGTCGCGACCAGCCCATTTTTCGCATCGAGGCCGACAATGATGTGGCCTGGAAACAATTTACATACTTCGCCGACGAAAGCCGGTTCTTTTACTGCCTTGGTACCGATGATGACGTAGTCGACGCCGGCAGCAAGGTAATGCTCGATCGTTTCAATGTTGCGAATGCCGCCGCCGATTTGAATCGGCAATTGCGGAAATTTTTTTGCGATCGCGGTGACCGCTGCACCGTTGACAGGTGCGCCGGCGAAGGCGCCGTTCAAGTCGACCAGATGCAAACGGCGCGCGCCGGCGTCGACCCAGCGTTGTGCCATCGCTACCGGTTCGTCGCCATAGACGGTGGAGTCATCCATCAAGCCCTGACGCAGGCGTACGCATTTGCCATCTTTAAGATCGATTGCGGGAATGATTAACATCGAAAGAACTCAGCGGTGAAAGCAGCGCGACAGAAAATCAGATTTTTCCGGACCACTGCAGAAAATTTTTCAGCAACATTAATCCGGCGTCGCTGCTTTTTTCAGGGTGAAATTGCACGGCGAATAAATTGTCGCGTGCCAGCGACGCATGCAATGTCACGCCATATTGCGTCGTCGCGGCGACATACTCGGGTTGAGTGCATTGCACATAGAAGCTATGCACGAAATAAAAACGGCTGTCCTGCGCGATGCCGTGCCACAGCGGATGTGGAATGGTTTGATGTACCTGATTCCAACCCATGTGCGGCACTTTTAATTTTTCAGCATTTGCGCCGGTTAAAGGCTCGCCGAAAAATTTCACGGTGCCTGGCAGAATCGACAGGCAATCGACGCCATTGTTTTCTTCGCTGTGATCCATCAACGCCTGCATGCCGACGCAAATCGCGAGCACTGGCTTACCGCTGTCGATAACCTCGCGTACAACGCGATCGAAACCGAGCTGCAGAATTTCCGCCATGCAATCGCGAATTGCGCCGACGCCCGGAAAAATCACACGGTCGGCATTCAAAATATCGTGCGCGTCGCTGGTGATCATCACATTCGCGTTCGAATCGACATTGCGCAACGCACTCGCAACAGAGTGCAGATTGCCCATGCCGTAATCGATAACCGCAACGCTGGTCGGTTTTGACAACATAAGTTAAAGCGTGCCCTTGGTGGACGGCATCACGCCGCTCATGCGTTCATCGAGCTGACACGCCATGCGCAGAGCGCGGCCGAATGCTTTGAACACCGTTTCAGCCTGGTGATGGCTGTTCACGCCGCGCAAATTATCGATGTGCAGCGAGACTTTCGCGTGATTGACGAAGCCGCGGAAAAATTCGCCGAATAGATCGACATCGAAATTGCCGATACGGCCACGCGTGAACGGCACGTGCAATTCCAGACCGGGCCGGCCGGAAAAATCGATCACGACACGCGACAACGCTTCGTCGAGCGGCACATACGAATGACCGTAGCGATTCATGCCTTTCTTGTCGCCAACCGCCTGCGCGAAAGCCTGGCCGAGCGTAATGCCGACGTCCTCGACGGTGTGGTGATCGTCGATATGCAAATCGCCTTTCGCACGGATATCGATATCGATCAAACCATGTCGTGCGACCTGATCGAGCATGTGCTCGAGAAACGGTACGCCGATGTCGAAACGCGATTGACCGGTGCCATCGAGATTGATGTTGACGGTGATTTGGGTTTCGAGGGTATCGCGGGTGACTGTGGCCTGGCGCGCAGCCATGTCGATCTCCAAAGGGATAAATCGGTATTATAAAGAACTCACTTTGGATTTACCTCCCGCGATGCCTGTCAATCTCGAAATCATCAACCGTCCCGACTCGACCGATCTCGCCGATTTGGAAAAGATTTACGCCGACTATCCTTTGCCGCCGGTTTCTTCGCTGAGCGATTGGCTCGACAGCCAGCGCGATGCGGGCAAAACGCTGGTTGCCGGCCGCTTCAATGGCCGTTTGCTCGCCGCGTTATGGATCGCTCGCGATGGGCGAATCGAACACCTCTGCGTGCGCGCAGCAACGCGACGGCGGGGCACGGCGCGACAATTACTCGAATTGCTGCAGCAGAACGCGGCTCAAATGCATATCGATACTCTTCGCGTGGAAGAGCCTGGCGAGCTGGCCGACTTGTGGCGCCAGCTCGGTTTTCACAGCGTCGACAGCGGCTGGGTATGGACGCGCTGAATCGCCTCGAAATCGATATCGCCGCGCGTGTGCTGAGCTGGTTCGATCGCCACGGACGCAAACATCTGCCGTGGCAGCAAGATATTTCGCCGTACCGCGTGTGGGTATCCGAAATCATGTTGCAGCAAACGCAGGTGCAGACGGTGATTCCGTATTACCAGCGTTTTATGGAAAGGCTGCCGACCGTGCAGGCGTTAGCGGCCGCTAGTGAAGATGAAGTGCTGCATTTATGGACCGGACTCGGCTATTACAGTCGCGCCCGCAATCTCCACCGTACCGCGCAGCTAGTTTGCGAGCGTTGGCGTGGCGAATTTCCGAACGATGTCGAGAGCTTGAGCGAGTTGCCCGGCATCGGTCGTTCAACGGCCGGCGCTATCGTCGCAATTGCATTCCAGCGCCGCGCCGCGATTCTCGACGGCAACGTAAAGCGCGTGCTCGCGCGTTTTCATGCGGTGGCTGGGTATCCAGGAGAAGCTGGCGTCGCGAATGCACTCTGGCAATTCGCCGAGACGCATACGCCAGCACAGCGCGTCGCCGATTACACCCAGGCGATGATGGATCTCGGCGCGACGCTTTGTACACGCAGCAAACCGGTCTGCGCGTCGTGTCCGTTAACCGGCGATTGCGTGGCATATCGCGAGGCGAGGGTGGCGGACTTTCCCGGTAAAAAGCCGAAGAAAGTATTGCCGATAAAGACCGCACAAATGCTAATCATCAACGATCGTGAGGGCTCGATATTATTGGAGAGGCGTCCATCGAGCGGCGGAGTGTGGGCTGGATTGTGGGTCTTCCCCCAAATCGACAACGGTGCTGATCCGGTTGCGTATTGCCGCGACGGCCTAGGTCTGGATGTAGAGCTGCGCGAACGTTGGAATCCTTTTCGCCATACGTTCAGTCACTATCATTTCGACATCGAACCGGTACGGTTACGTGTGCAGCGCGAACCGACAGTGGTTATGGAGGCGGACCGCCATCTCTGGTACGACCTACGTAAACCGCCGGCTGTGGGGCTTGCCGCTCCGGTCCTGAAACTATTGGCAAATCTGAGGTAATGCGATGACACGCATGGTGTTCTGCAAGAAATATCAACGCGAAATGGAAGGCCTCACTACGCCGCCTTATCCCGGTCCCAAAGGTCAGGAAATTTTCGAACACGTATCGAAGCAGGCGTGGCAGGAGTGGCAAGAACATCAAACGCAATTGATCAACGAGCGCAGACTCAGCTTGCTGGATCCGGCGACGAGAAAATTTCTGCAACAAGAAATGGACAAATTCTTTGCCGGCCAGGACTTCGCCAAAGCCGAAGGTTATGTACCGCCGCCGAAATAATGCTTCCGCATCGGCTTGACTCGCGTGGGGCATAACTGTTTAATACGCGCCTCTCGCGCCAGCCAGGCGCAGATCCCGCACGCCCAGGTAGCTCAGTCGGTAGAGCAGCGGATTGAAAATCCGCGTGTCGGCAGTTCGATTCTGCCCCTGGGCACCAT
>CAMLJR010000099.1 GCA_946480345.1 uncultured Spongiibacteraceae bacterium | reverse complement strand
CAAATCGAAAAAGATGGCGTTATCGCACTGCTCGATCCGCTCAGCTACCAATACCTCGCCGGCTCGGAAGTCGATTACAAGGAGGGCCTCGAAGGCTCGCGCTTCGTTATCAATAATCCCAATGCGACGACAACGTGCGGGTGCGGTTCTTCATTTTCGATTTGATGACGTTTATTGAAATAGGGCGAAACTCGTAAATCAACACGCCATTTCCGTTTGCGTATTCAAAGGGTGGATAGTTAATAATCCTATCCCCGCCCTGTCTCCTGCGGTCCTTTTGCGAATCCTCTTTTATGACCGATGACTCTATTCGTTTATCCAAACGCCTGATCGAGCTGATCCGCTGTTCGCGGCGTGAGGCCGAGTTGTATATCGAAGGTGGTTGGGTATCGGTCGATGGTGTTGTCGTCGAAGAGCCGCAGTTCAAGGTTTCGCAGCAGCATGTCGAGCTGCATCCGGAAGCGGTACTGGTCGAGCCGGAACCGGTGACGTTGATCGTGCATGCGAATGCCGATCAAGACAGGGCGGTGAGTTTTCCTGCCATCGCTGATCGTTGGCCGGATGATGCATCGGGCGTTCGAGCATTGAAGCGGCACTTCGTTCGGCTGACGCATTGTCTGGCGTTGCAGCCCGGTGCCAGTGGTTTGCAGGTGTTGACGCAGGATTTTCGTGTCGAACGTAAATTGAAAGAAGACGCTACCCGCATTGAGCAGGAATATGTCATCGAAGTGAGTGGCGAAATCGCGGCCGATGGTCTGGAGCGTCTTAACCAGCGCGTTAATTACGCGGTATTGCCTGCGTGCAAGGTGAGTTGGCAGAACGAAACGCGATTGCGTTTTGCGGTGAAAAATCCGCAGCCGGGGCAGTTCGTTCAAATGTGCGAAAGTGTTGGCCTCACCGTCGTATCGATGAAGCGCATCCGTATTGGCGGAGTATCGATGTCGAAATTGCAGCCCGGGCAGTGGCGCTATCTCGCTGCCAAAGAACGTTTTTAAGCTGAGGTTTTACCCATGGCTATTTCGTTGAAAGATCAATTGCTCAAAGCCGGACTTGTCGACGCGCGTAAAATCAGCACGGCGGTGAAGGAAAAACACAAGCAGGAAAAGCAGCAGCGCAAACATAAGATCGAAACTGTCGACGAAACAAAAGCGAATGCACAAAAAGCGCGTGAAGAAAAAGCCGAACGCGATCGCCAATTGAATTTCGAACGCGATGAACAATTGCGCCATAAAGCGATCATCGCGCAAATAAAACAGTTGATCGAAGTGAGCCGTCTATCTCGCGACGGAGCCGAGATTGCCTATAACTTTACCGATGGCACCAAAATCAAAAAAATTCTCGTGACTGACGAGATGTTGAATCAGCTCAGCAACGGTCGGTTGGCGATTGTTAAATTCGATGAGCAATATTCGGTGGTGCCGAAATCCGTCGCCGAAAAAATAAAGTTGCGCGATGAGAGTTACGTGATTGTCAGCAACGTATTGCAACAAACCGACGATGCGGACGATCCGTATGCCGAATATAAAATTCCGGATGATCTGATGTGGTGAGGTGCGCTACGCAAATCGCACATTCTTTGCGTTCCAATCGCGATCACTTGATCTCAAACGAATATAGGAAATCCAGCGCGTTCTCGACACCGCTGATCGTTTCGATCATCAGTTTCGGCGTCAACCGATACTGAAAGCTGATGCTGTTACTGCTCTGACCGATGCCGCGACCATAGCGTACCGATAGGTTTTCACCGAGTTGCCCGCTGACTTCCGCTTCAGTCCCGGTTTGCGTTTCTGTGGTGCCGAGTTGCAGATCGCTAATGCCGAAGCGTTTGGCGAGATTGCCGGCGCGGTCTTCACTGCCGGCAAGACCGAGCGATAACAACGCGCCGCTGGCTGTAAAACCACCGGTGGCGCCGCCGCTGATCGGTTTCCGTCCGGTAAGTAAGTAATACGCAATATCGGAATCGGGCATCGACGGCTCGGAAAATAATAAAGCTTCGGGTGTTTTCAATGAGCCGATGACGCGCAAGCCGACCACATCGGTAACGCCGAGCGACATTTCGCGCACGGCTTCAAGATTCAAATCGGGATTGTCGGGCGGACCATAAAAAATAAAACTTCCTTTTCGCACCACCAAGCGTTGGCCATAAGCGCGATAACGTCCACGCGGCACTTTCACTTCGCCGATCATATGCAAATTGTCGCCGGGGTTTTTTTCCAGTTGCAGCCGACCGCTCAGATTGACGTCGGCGCCGAAACCGGCGAAGTGAAATTTGTCGCCGAGATTAAGTCCGAGATCGACCCATAATTTCATTTCCTCATCGATGCGCTGGCCCACGATTTCCGCATCTTGAGACACATCGGTGGTATTAGGGGGCAATTGTTTAAGCTGAATGTCGGCGCTTGCGATATCGACATAGCCATTGATGTGGACCTCGCCCGGTTTTGCCGTTAATTCCGCATGCGGAGAAAACACTACCGAGCTGTTGGGCAATGGAATTGCGCTAACGCCGCCCGCGACGATGCCAACGCGCGCTTGCCAGTTATCGCCATTAGCGTCCCAGCTGGCGTTGCCGTCGATATCGCCGCCGCCCTGGCCGAGAGCAAACCATCCGCCGAGTTTTGCGCTGTTGTTGTTGAACGTTAAATCCGCATTGATCGTTCGGAATGGCGCGCCGAGCGGCGCCCATGTGGCGCTGCCGTTTTGCAGAAATAATTTGCCGGTTAATTGCGGTGCTGCGGCGGTGCCGCTAATGCCGACGTTGCCGTTGATTTGTCCGCTCAGCGCGTCGAGATCTTCGATGAGCCAGGCGAAGCCGGCTAATTCGAGGCGTTCAAGCGCGACGTTGCCGTTGAGTACGCGCTGGTTACGCGGATCTTGCACGGTTAAGGTGGCATCGACGCTGCCCAGAGTGGGTGATGCCGCTCCCGCGGTGATCAGCGCGCGTTGCTCGTTTAATTCCGCGTCGAGATGGATGTTATTAATTTCCGCCGTGTGCGTTGCCAGCGGTGTTTGCCATTGCCAGCGCGTGCCGGCTATCAACAGGTTAGCCTGCGCGCGTAGCGGTGCAATGCTTTGCAAGCGCATTTGCAACGACGCGCGCGGATCGTCTTCGAGCGCGAGATTTTCTGGCAGCCAGGCATCGACCCAGCGCAGCGGAAGCAACCGCCCATGCGCGGCGAATGGCTGCAATTTTGCGTTTGCATAATGCAGCTTCTGATCGAGACACAACTCGGCATCGCCTTCCGCGCGCAAACAAAACGGCGATAATTCGAATTGCCGCTCCGCCACTTTCACCTGCGCTCGCACTGTCGAGGTATTCCGCCAATTGCTGGTGTAGTGCTCGCTGCGAACCGAGCCCTGAATGTTAGCGCACTCGATTTTCCAATCGTTGAATTCGGCAGAGTTTTGCGTCGCGCATTGGACGGCGGCGCGATGCATACGTTGCTGAGCAGCGATATCGATTCGCTGCTGAGCGCGTTCGCCGCTCACCGAAAGTGTTAGATCGAACGGTATACCATCGTCGATTGTGATTTTTTTTGTATCGAGCTGGATGCGGCTGCCGGCATTACCGAGTTTCGCCAACATCAGATCGATATTCGCTTGCGCGAGCTGCACATTTTGATAGCGCAGCTTGGAGCCCCTCGCATTGCCGCGCACGTCGAGCTCGGGCCATGTCCCGCCACCGTCGATCTCAGCGCTCAATGTGCCGCCAAGCTGCGGGTGCAGATGCGCCATGTCGCGCGCGCCGATCGAAAAATGTAACCGATAGCGCTCGCCGAATTCGCCGCTGCCGCTGAGTTTGTTGGGCCCGCTCGCCAGTGCCAATTGCTGTAGTTGCCACTGCTCGCCGTCGGCGGTATTCAACGCCAGTCGGCCGGTGATTTCGTCGCCGCCCAGTTGCCCGCTGAATGTCGGCAACTCCAGTGCCAGCGCCCACTGCGGATCAAACCACTTTCCTTCCAGTTTGATCGCGCTGGAAAATTCGCCGGTTTGCCCTTGCAGCCATGGCGTTAGTGGAATGGCGGTTGCCGCACCGTTGCATGCGCCGCTGAGTGGTTTCGTTAGAGCGGCGGTGCAATCTATTTGCAACGTGCCGTTTTGCACCTGCCAGCGCGCTTGCGCCAGCAATTGTTCCGGCTGCCATTGTGCAGTCAATGCAAGTTGCGTTGCTCCCACATGTGTTTCATTAACCGTCGCTTTCAGCTCACCATCTATGTGCAGCAAATTGCCGCGTGCATTCAACGTGGCAACAGCAACATCGATTGAACCATTAGGTATTGGTTGAGTGATTGGGCGCAACAGCGTGACAACAGCGCTCAACGGCAAGTGCTCGTCGAGTGTGGCGAGCGTCACTTTCGCCTGCACCGCATAAGGTTGATCGGTGGTGGCTTGAATTTGCAGCGAGCGTAAATCGCCCCCGGTCTGCACGGCAATCGGTGTTGCCCATTGCGGTACGCGCAAAGCACCTTTCAATGCCAACGGATAATCGTTGCGGAAATCCAGCGTGCCACTGGTGTCGAGCTGCATTTCGTTCCAGCGCAGATGCAGGCCGGTCGCACGTAGCCGCGCACCGCGCCAGACAATGGCCGTGCGCAAGTCGTTCAACAAAAATTCGCTGTCAGTAGAAACAATCGCGAGTTTTTGCAGCGCGAGATCGGGCGTCGATAAAAATATGGGTAGAAAAATACTTGGCAGCTTAATCGGTTCGTTGGTGTCGTCGCTTTCACTCAACACCAATCGCAATTCATCCGCATGCAGCATCGACAATCGCACTTCACCGTGCAGCAAATGCAGCCATATCAGGCGCAATTTCACTTCAGTGAGATGAATGGCGGTATCGGCATTCCAGTCGACGGCATCGATAGACAAGCCATCGATCCATGATCCGCTTGCGTTGACAATTTTCAGCTCAGGCAGCTGCGATTGCAGTGCCCGCAACGAATATTGTGCGCCGCGTTCAGTGGCGAGCGCCCAGTAAACGCCACTCACTAGCAACAGCAAGAGCGCAAAGAGGCTGGCGATAACCAGCAATGAAACGGTACGTATTTTCATAAAGGCGGCCCTATGAAAATATGCAGGCGCCAGCCTTTTTCTTCATCGTCGATGGGCACTGCGAAGTCGACGCGAATTTGTCCCACCGGCGATAACCAGCGCGCGCCGATGCCGATACTTTTATGCCACGGTTCATCGCGGTTATTAAAGGCCCGGCCCGTGTCGGTAAATACCGCCGCACGCCAACGATCGGCGACTTTAAAACTGTATTCGGCACTCGCGACATTCAAATAGCGGCCACCGATCAGCTCGCCGTTCGCATCGGTCGTGGCGAGTGATTCGTAATCGTAACCGCGTACGGTCTGGTCACCACCGGTAAAAAAACGTTGCGAGGCGGGAATTAACTCAATGCTGCTCGTGGAAATTGCACCGAGCTCCAAGCGACCGATCAACAATTGCTGACCAAAGGGATTGAATATTTGTTTGTAACCGGCATTGGCGCGTAAAAAATTTGTGTCGGCACCGAGCGATGGCGTTGAACCGAGTAGAGAAAACCACGCCTTGCGGCCCGATAGCGGATCGACACCTTCGGGCAGCACTAATTGTGTGAAATTAATTTCCGGTGCGAGATAAGTCGTGTGCTGGCGCGGTTCGCTGCCTTGCTCATAACTTTCGTTATAAATCGAGGCGCCGTAATTGGCTGTCCACACTTCCGCATAACGATCGCTGAAGAAAAATCCTGCCGAACCAATCGTGCTCAATGTGTCCTGAATTTCTTTGTGTTCCCAACTTGCCGTGAAATTGAGGCTTTCGTCGAGAGGCTTTTTGAGCGGAATGTGATATTCGAATTTAAGAAATTGCTGAAGCTGCGAGACTTCTAAATTGGTTGCCAATTTATGTCCGCGATCAGTAATGCGTGGCCGCTCCCATCGAAATTTAACGCGCGGGCCGGTATCGGTACCGTAACCGGTACCAATGCCCAGTAGGTGTCGAGGTGCATCGCCGAGGTGCACGTTCGTCATCAAATAATGATCGGCATTTTTTTCTGTGCGCACATCGATTTCGCGAAAATACCGGCTCTGCTGTAAATTGCGCTGCAACTTCGAGAGAGTGCGTTTGTTGTAATAGCTGTCGCGCTCGATAGGGGAAAGATTTTCGAGCACATCCGGTGCTAGTTCGCTGCCGCTGTATTCGACTTCGTCGAAGCGATAGCGCTCACCGGCATCGATGCGCAGCAGTGGCGTGGCGCGATGTTGTTCGATATCGATCAATAATTGGCTCTGCGCGTAATGTGCGTCGAGAAAACCGTTCTCTTGTAATACGTCGAGCACGTGACGTTTGAACGTGTCGTACGTTGCATGATTGATCTGCAGATTTTTATGAAAGGGATTGTTCGCAAGTAGTTCTTTCAGTTCGCGCAGTTGTGCCGCATCGCCACTTACCTCGAAGCGTGGTTCGCCCCAGAGTACAGCTTCGCCGGGCTCAATTTTTATTGTCAGCGCATTGCCGTCGAGTGAATAGGTGAAAGTCGCTTCGTAATAGCCAAGTGCCTGCGTGGCATCGCGCACCTCGTTATCGAGCTTTTTATGCAACAGACGGGGCCGCTGCTGTTCGACTTCGCTGATTTCGCCGATGTGATTACGAATATTTTCGATCAATGCGTCATCGCCGCCTTCCACTTCGACATCGACGATTGCATGGGCAGTCGCGGCCAGGATCGCCGTCGCGAGCGCGAAAAAAACGCGGCTTAGCATCAGCGTTAGATCTTATTCGTGAGTTAACGGCGTGCTTGAAATAGGAAATTTTGCCGAATTTAAAATTTGCGCGAAATGAAAACCGGTGCACGACATGGTTCTGCCTCGAAAATTGATTTAATCAGCGAGCGGGCAGTGTAGAGGAATGTTTGTCAGGCGGGATAGATCGCACCGAGAATGCGATGCGCTTTTGCACCAGTGACTGCCGGTTCATTGCCGGGCTTGTTGTGCAATGTTTGCTGTGCAAGCCACGCAAACGCGGCTGCTTCGACCCACGATGGCGCTATACCGAGCATCTCGGTTGAGCCAAGCATGCGGGGATGCAGCAATGCTTCCAATCGTGTCATCAAGTAAGCGTTATACGCACCGCCGCCACAGATAAAAATTTCGTTGGCGTAAAACGGCAGCGCTGCGACCGCGTCGGCAATGGTGCGAGCAGTCAGCTCCGTCAATGTCGCTTGCACATCGGCTGTAGTCAGCGTGTTCCCCGCTAAATGGCGATCGAGCCACGCCTCATTGAAGTATTCGCGACCGGTGCTTTTGGGTGCTGTCGCGGCGAAATAAGGATCGAGCAGAAATTGCTGCAGCAGCTCGGGCACAACATTGCCGCTTGCCGCCCATGCGCCGTCCCGATCGTAATTCACTGTGAGATGACGTCGGGTCCAACTGTCCAGCAGCGTATTGCCGGGGCCAGTATCGAAACCGCTGACTTCGCCGCTCGAAGGAAGGGCAGTGATATTCGCAATTCCGCCGATATTGACGATCACCCGCGCGCGCGCGCCACCGAATACTGCCCGGTGAAACGCTGGGACCAGCGGTGCTCCGTGGCCGCCGGCTGCGATGTCGCGGCGGCGGAAATCGGCGATCGTGGTAATGCCGGTTATTTCAGCAATGCTGGTCGGGTCGCCGATTTGCAGCGTGAACGGATATGGCTGATCGGCGGCCGGCGGCCGATGGCGAATGGTCTGACCGTGGCTGCCAATAGCGCGGATGCTAGAGGCGGGGATGTGCGAATCACGCAGAAGGGTGTTGACGGCGTTGCCGAGTTCCAAACCCAGGCGGCGATCTGCCGCGCCCAGGCGTTCGATTTCATCCTCGCCAGATCGGCATAGCGCGAGCAACTCCCCATGCAGATCCGCCGGGAAGGGATAGGTTTCAGCAGCGATTAAATGAGGGGTGTTGAGGAGATCGACGATAGCGACGTCGATCCCATCGAGGCTGGTGCCCGACATCAGGCCGACATAAAGTTCGTCGGTCTGTGCCATGGATTAGAGACTTTTGGTGGTGGAGCTGTCGACGGGTTGCGTATCGTCCTGACGTGCCAGGTTGTTTTGGTTTGCGTAGGCAGCAAATTGCGTTTGTAGCCCACGTACCTGCTCGCTGAAGCGGCGCTTGTCGGTTGCTGCGATGCGATCTGCTTGCGGAAGCTTGCCAGCGATTTTCGCCGGGTTGGTATGCACCCCGTTGACGAGGAACTCGTAATGCAAATGCGGGCCGGTTGCCCAACCGGTCGCGCCCACGGTACCGATTACCTGGTGTTGTTTGACGCGATCGCCGGCTTTAACCGAGCGTTTATGCAGATGCAGATACTTGGTTGCGTAATTGCCGGCGTGCTGAACGACAACGAAATTGCCATTGGAAGCACTGTAGCCGGATTGGGCAACGCGACCGTCGCCAGCTGCGTAAACCGGTGTCCCGGTTGGGGCTGAGTAGTCGATACCGCGGTGTGGGCGGCTCGTTTTAAACAGCGGATGGACGCGCGACAAGCTGAATGGCGAGCTGACGCGAATGAAATCCAGCGGTGCGCGCATGAACGTTTTACGCATGCTCACGCCATCGGCAGTGAAATAGCCGACATCGCCATTCGCGTAGACATAGCGATACGCCGAATGCTCGGTACCTTGATTGCTGAAAGAGGCGGCCAGAATCGGCCCGTTACCAATTTTCTTGCCGTCCAGATAATACTCGTCGTACATGACCACAAATTCGTCCTGGGCACGTAGATCCAATACGAAATCGATTTCGCCGCCGAAAATTTCGGCCATTTGCAGGATCATGCCATCGCTGAGACCCGCATCGAGACCAGCCTTATATAAAGAGGAAGTGATGGTGCCGCGCGCGAACTGATGGCGTACTTCCGGGTCGCGGTTAATCTTCTCGGCAACGAAATTGCTCTCGTCACGATTAAAGAGGGTGCTTTTCAGTTCGCTTTCTTCATGGCGCAAAGCAACCAGCTGGCCTTCCTTATCGAGTTGGAACGCCAGTTTCTGGCCCGGGAAAATATGCTTAAGGGTTTTTGCTTCGGGGCCTGATTGCAACACTTCGTTCAGGTCGTTGGCGGATGCGCCGGCCCGTTCGAATAGTTTTGCCAAGTTGTCGCCCTTGCGAACCGTCAGCTCCTGCCAGGCTTCCTCGCTGGTGAACTGTTCGGTATTTAGCTTTGGTTCGATAAGGGTTGGGGTGGCCAGACTATTCAGCGCGAGTTGCGGATCGATATCAGCGTGAATTGATAAAGGCATTGGTCGGCGATTCGCTTGAACCTCTCCGCTCGGCAGCAGCAACGCAAAAAACACCACTGCAAGGGCCAGCGTGGCCAGCAGCATGTGCGTTTTTGGGAGCTCTTGAAGCAGGGTTCTTATGATTGCCACCGGTTCAAATTTCTTATTTCTCATCTATCAATCTTCAATTCGGGGTCAGGTTGACCAAAAAAATTCGCTAAATTTCGCGCAAAAAGCTTACCTATCGATGCTCAAACAGCACTTTTGAGCGATCAAGGAGCACGGCTTGCAATTAAATAAGGTTGATGTAAGGTGCGCCATTTGCTGGCACTGCTGTACAGTTTGCCTACATTCTCCAGTACGTCAACCCTTTATCCATTGAAGATGCTGGCTTCGTCACGGCACGGGATGGAGCTATCCACACTTTTTTGAACGATGCACTTATGACCTCGACTTCCGCTGACCTAATTTCTGACTTTCACGCTCGTTCTCTAATTGCACAAATTGCCGCAGCCGAAGGTGAGCTGGAACACCATTTGGCTAGCGGTAGCCGTACTGTTTATTGCGGATTCGATCCGACGGCCGATAGCTTGCACATTGGCAGCCTCGTGCCTCTATTAACTTTGCGGCGCTTTCAGCAAGCCGGTCATCGCCCAATTGCGCTGGTAGGCGGCGCCACTGGATTGATCGGCGATCCAAGCTTCAAGGCGCAGGAGCGGCGATTGAACACGCCCGATGTGGTGGCTGGATGGGTGGAAAAGTTGCGTCATCAGGTTGGTCGCTTCATCGATTTCGACGATTCCCCCAGTGGAGCCTTGGTCGTTAACAATCTCGATTGGATGAGCGGAGTTTCCGCGCTCGATTTTTTGCGCGATGTCGGCAAGCATTTTTCAGTCAGTTCAATGATCCACAAAGAGTCGGTTAAGCAGCGTATCGATCGGGAGGGTGACGGAATATCGTTTACCGAATTTAGTTATCTGCTGCTTCAGTCATACGATTTCGCAGAGCTAAACCGTTTATATAACTGCACGTTACAGATAGGTGGTTCCGATCAGTGGGGCAATATTACTGGTGGAATCGATCTGACACGGCGCCGCAACGCCAGGCAAGTTTATGGACTAACAATGCCGCTGGTCACCAAAGCGGATGGAACGAAGTTTGGCAAAACTGAGCTTGGTACTGTTTGGTTGGACCGGTCTAAAACTTCGCCCTACGCGTTCTATCAATTCTGGATCAATACCGCAGATGTGGATGTCTATAAGTTTCTTCGCTATTTCACATTTTTGAGCCCCGCTCAAATCGATGAAATAGAAAGAGAGGATCAGCTAATAGCTGGTCGGCCGCGAGCTCAGGGGATTCTTGCGGATGAAGTTACGGCGCTGGTGCACGGCTCCGAGGACTTGCAGGCCGCCAAGCGTATTACGGCGGCGCTTTTTAGTGGCGATGTCCGCGCGCTCTCCAAAGAGGATTTTCATCAGCTTCGTCTTGATGGTTTGCCGAGCACTCGGCTCGATCGAAACTCCCTTGCCGACATGCCGCTGACTCAGTTATTCGCAGAAGGCGGGTTGGCGGCATCGGGTAAGCACGTAAAAGACGCGCTCGCTAGCCGCGCCGTTGCCATTAATGGAGAGTCAATCGGTATCGAAGACAACATGAAGGCGTTGGATTGCTTTGCTCCGACGCGCGCCTTCCATGGGTCTTTTTATGTTGTCCGCTTAGGTAAAAAGAAGTGCCACCTCTTCGAAGTCGATTGATGGCCAAAATAAGTTTCAAATTCTGTTCGAAAACGATTGACGCAAGAAAAGCGATCCCTATAATGCGCCGCTCTCTCGGGCACAACCGAGGGTACCAAGCGAGTTTTGAAGAAGTGATAAAAAGCGCTTGCGAAGAAAGATTA
>CAMLJR010000098.1 GCA_946480345.1 uncultured Spongiibacteraceae bacterium | reverse complement strand
CGCAATGAAAATATCGATACACTCAGCGCGACCTTGCCTGCTTCCAACTTGGAAAAATCGAGAATATCGTTGGAGATATGCAGTAAGGCATTTCCCGACGTCTCGATAATATCGATATATTTTTCTTGTTCTTTCGTGAGTTTTGTCAATCGCAACAACTCGACCGGTCCGATAATGCCGTTCATCGGCGAGCGAATTTCATGAGTCATTTTGGCAAAAAAACGCGTTTTGAATTCCATTTTTTCCTTCGCCAATGCCGCACTCTTTAAGCTTTCGTTGTGTTGGGTGCGTAACTCATTAATGCGCTGCCCGTATCCGGCGGCAAAAAACAATAGTGGCGACATATAGGACAATCGCAGCCAGATACCGACATCGGTATAAAGACCCGTATACGCGATATAAATCCACGCCACATTCAAAATGAAAAACAGCATCAACAACGCGCCGGCAAGATAAAAACGCGCAGGCCCATGACCATTAATAACGAGCACACTGAAGATCAACGTATGAATGCATATGGCAGCAACCACCATCAAGATAATGATGTTGCGCATTTGCGGGAATGGAAACCAACCCGCAATCGTAACCGTCGACGTGATGGCGGTAATGATGCATACCCCGGCCAGAATCCAGCGAAAATAGGCGTATGTTTTTAATTGCCGTAAATATTTTGCCGTAAACGCCGCGAGCGCAATGACAGGAAAAATGGCGGCCGCCGCTTGATAGTCCGATCGAAAATAAATGATTAATTGATCGGGTATTAGCGGTTGTAACAAACCCTCAAGCAGTGCGCTGTACGCGCCCCAGGTCACCATAAAGAAAATGAAATACGCCGATTCCGATTCGCGACTGTAAAGGCTAAAAATAAGGTGATAGAGAACAAGAGCGATCAACCCTCCGTAACAAAGGTACGCGCCGGTGTAAAAAGCGTGTTCTTGTTGCTGGAAGGCGAGACTGGAATAAAGTCGTGGTGCCAGCTGAATGCGTGTTTTCGACTGAACTCTTAGGTAGACATCGACGAGCGCATTCGGCGCCAGCGTCAACGGAAAAGCGATATTGTGGGATTTAATAAAACGCTCGCTGACCGGATATGCACTACCTGCTTCCTCGTGTGAAAGTATCTCGCCGCTCTGTCTATCTACAACAAACTGAGTCACATGATCGGGCGCGAAATCACCGATATCGAGCACGACAGCTCGGCGTTCGTCGTGGGGATTAGAGATAACTATTTTTATCCAAAGAACCTGTTGTTTCTGAAGAAAACCCCAGCGTTGCTGAATGGGTGGATTAAATCGGGCTCTCATTGCATCACGCAAAGACCACTCGCCCTGCTCATCGAGTGCAATGCGCAATACGGGATACAACTCGACCTGCGTTAGATTGGAAGGAATCGGATAAATGTCGTCGGCAACTGTCACGGTTGCGAACAACGCGGAAATAAAGAATAGGTAAGGCAGAAATGCAGAGCGCACACCGCTTCTCCGTCATTGTGAGATTGTTATTTTCTAGAGACGCTGCGCCGTATGAACCTCATTGACGGTGGCGAATGTCGGCAATATATACAGGCTCTTTCATTTATTGGAATAGCAACCTGCTGGTTGCGCCTGTCTTATTCGAAATGCATAGGCATCGTCGCTAGGCCCTATGCTGAATAACTGAATACTCGAAGAGTGCCAAAAAAAAGGCCAGTCCAAGATTGGACTGGCCGTTTAAACATACATGATGGATAAAAGGAATAACTGCGATCCTTAGAACTCGCGCAGGATCTCGCGCAGCGTCTTGCCCTTGTATTCGGTGCGCACCGCACCAGCTTTTTGCAATGCTGGAATCACGCCATTGAGCAGCTCGGGAAGCTGGCGGTTATAACCCGACCCTTCGATCAGGAAGCCGTCGCCGCCGACCTCGTCCATGACCGCCATCATTTTTTCCGCCACTTGCTCCGGCGTGCCGCTGAAGTCCATTCCGCTGGCGCCCTGACCCATAGAGAACAGGTCGCGGATGGACTTGCCTTCCTCTCGCCCGACCTTTTTCATGTGATCGAGCGCACTGGTATGCCCGCCGGCCACGATATCCTGGGGAACCGGCGCGTCGAGATCGTACAGCGAGAAGTCGACATCGAGCGAAGAGGAAGCCATGACGATGTTGTGCTCGAACGACGCCTGCTTCTCGGCCGCAGTCATCTCACGCGGCTCGACACCTTCGGGCAGGATGTTGACCGGCGTCAGAAAGAGAACCTTGATGTCGTCCGGATTGCGACCCTGGGCTTCGGCGCGGCGTCGAATATCCTCGCGATACGCTTTCATGCCCGGGACGCCGCCAGTCATCATGCCGAGCACGACCTCCGCGTTCTTGGACGAGAACTGGCGACCGCGCTCCGACGCACCCGCCTGGGCGAGCACCGGATAACCCTGCGGCGAGCGCACGGTGTTGAGCGGCCCGCGCGAGCGGAAATGCTTGCCCTCAAAATTAACGGTATGCACCTTCTTGTAGTCGACATACACACCGGTCTCCGGGTTCGCGACCAGCGCGCCTTCTTCCCAGGAATCCCATAGTTTCTTAACGAGCTCGACGAATTCGTCGGCAATGTCATACCGCTCGGTGGGCGGAAGCAGCTTGTCCATGCCGAAATTCAACGCGGCGTTCTTCTCACTCGACGTGACCATGTTCCAGCCGGCGCGACCGTGGGTCAGGGAGTCGACGGTGGACAGCAAGCGGGCCAACAGATAAGGCGGATAGAAAGTCGTAGAGGCGGTCGCGATCAGTCCGATGTGCGACGTACCCTGCGCCATCACTGGCAGCAGCGGGATTGGATCGAGCTTCGGCGCCAGTGTCGCGTTTTTCAGATCGAGCTCCATGGAGCCGCCATAGCGATCACCGACAATTACGGTGTCTTCGAAGAAGACGAAGTCGAACTTCGCGGCTTCCAGCATTTTGGCGAGTTCTTTGTGGTAGGACCCGTCGATCCAGTCCGATCCGAACTCCTTCCCGTCGCCCGGCCAGGAAGTGGCTCCGTATTTAGTGAAATACCCGAGGTGGAATTTGGTGTGTTTCATAGAGCTTTCTTCCTATACAAAAAGGTAAGTTCTCATCAGAGCAACAGCGGGCTTTGAGCTTCGGCCTGTTGACTCTGCTGCATCTCTTTTCTTATTACCCCGGTATCTTCACCTAAATGTAGACACATGACAACAATTTTCTGGAGCTTTTGAGGAGGCTTTTGGTTACCATACGCGGATGCCTAACACCAGACTCAAAAAAGCCTCAGATCCGTCCGTACTCACGCGTCCAGGCATTTATGCTTGCGGGTCGGATACCGTGAATTCGATTCTCAAAGCAGCCCTGCACGTTCTGATCGAAGAAGGTGCCGCCGCTTTTACTCTCCGCCGGATCGCAAGCGAATGCGGGCTGAAGCTGGGAAATGTCAGCCGACATTTCTCTCGCAAGGAAATGCTGCTCCAGGTTCTGCTCGAAGAACTGCTCAAGCCCAGCGAAGGACTCGTAGAACAAAATATTCGGAAAACCGGAATGTCGGCGGAAGCAGCCCTGACGCGGATAATCGAAGGTAGCCTGGATGAAATCAAGACGAAAAGAATGACCCATCTGTCCATTGAGCTATGGGCGATGGCGAATCACAACGAGCTTGTGGATGCGCGCGTGAAAGCTTGGTATCACTACTTTCACAAGCTGGTAGCCGAGTTCGTAAAGCAGTTGAATCCCAAGCTCAACGCGGACGAGGCTTACACAGTCGCCATATTCATTTGCGCATCGATCGAGGGTTCCACAATGCTGGCCGGCTTCGGCAAACCGTGGAGCTCGTTGATGCCGCAAATGCAGGGACTTGCGGTTAAATCTCTCGTCAACTTGGTTAAGACCATCACCCCCGCCGAATTACAGGCGTTGGCGCAGGAAGACGTAACGCCAAAGAATGCGCACGCGCTTTAACTCGCGCGCGCCAGTGATGAATCCACTGTATCGGTTCTGTTAAGTCGTTGGCCCATCCAAAGAAACTGAACTGCAATCAGCGCACAGATGATCATAAGGGATACGACGATAATCGAATAATTCCCGATAACGTCGTGAATCCAACCCACCGCGGGCGACATCACAAAGGTCAAGGGTAACGTCAGGACGCTCATGAGCCCTAGCACCCTCGGCAATGCGCGCGCACCGAATATCCTGGTTACAAGCACGCTGGTGGGGGGAAATACGGCGGCCGCACATACTCCACTCAACGTCATTGCGATTACGAGCGCGGGAAACCAGCCCGTTGACGCGATAATGGCCCAGCTTATAGCCGATCCGAATCCCGACAGTGCCAAGGTCCGCGTGGCACCGAAGCGGTCGCACAAAAAGCCCGAGAGGATCGACCCAAAAATGGTGGCAACTCCTACTATCGAGACGAGCAGCGCTGCGGGAGCGGGGGCGATACCCCGTTCTATTGCTATCGGAATTATGTGAGCCGCACTGGTAATGTTGATGGCATTGAGCATGCCATCCCCAAGTACGATTAACCAGAACATGGCAACGGACAGGATGAGGCGAAGGGGATGGTTCTCGCCCGAAGTCCCAACCCCCGTCTCTTCGGCGAGAATTGGTGCATCTCTGACGCCAAACATGAGCGGCAACAGCAGCGCGTGAAGCCCGGCAAGGCAGAGAAAAAAAGCCCCCACCCCGAAGCGCTCTATGACGAAGAGGCCGAGCAAGGGAATAAGCGCAATAAAGAGTGGGACGTTAGCAATACCCAGAGCCCTGCCCTGCGCATGCGGATACCAGCCACTCGCTAATACGCTGGCTGGTAGTGCCCCAAACAATGCTGCACCCGGACCAATCAGCAAGGCGGACGCCGCGAGCACGATCGCCATTGTTGGCGCGAATGCCAGCGTCAAATAACCCGCTGCCGACAACAAGACCCCAATGATCATCGTCATCCGGATGCCGATTCTGACAATCATTCCCCCGGCCAACGGGGCTAGCAAGCTCATCGAGAGCAGCGTCAGCGCGAGTATCATTTCTGCCATCGCGCGCGATGCTTGGTAGCGCTCCTCAACTGCGAGCACGCTAACGGCAAAACCACCGAACGAGCATCCGACCGCAATGTTCTGAGCGAAGAAACTGCGAACGAGCATTTTCGGAGCGGCAGCAAACCGCGGATCTCCCCCGTGAGCAAGCACGGCTAGCGCGCTTCCGCTATGGCGTCGGTTTCAACCATCTCTGGAATTTCCTGAGGCCATCGACCCAAAACGCATTCCGGGGGAACGATATCGCTAAGCCCGCCTGTTTTTGTGGTATCCGTATAAAAACCGAGCGAATAGTTACCGAACGAGTACCCCAGCAAATCGGTCAGATCTTGATCGAAGTTTTTGGCGATCTCCGGAGGACAGGAGAGATATTGATTTTCCTCTTGGCGCAGCCAGCCGAGCGTGTAGGTGACATTGAGCGCGACGCGCGGCGTGGTACCGCGGTTCTCGCCGCCGCTATGAATCACCGTACCGTTATAAAGGAGAACCGAGCCAGCTTTCATCACGGCCTGGACGCTCTCGTCGCGCCGGGCTTGGCGCTTGAAACCCCATTTGTGGCTGCCGGGTACGATATGGGTGGCGCCATTCTCTTCAGTAAAATCGCTCACCGCCCAGATGCCATTGCATTGCGGCTCGATGCCTTCGGGAATGACGCCGCCGCTATCGTCGCCGCCCCAAACGAAGCGGTCGCGGTGCAGCGGCTGCGCGCCTTGGCCTGGAAGAATAGTGATCAGCTGAGTGATGTTGAGCTGAATACGCGAGCAAAATTGGCGCAGCGTCGCGTTCGCAGCACCAAGGGTGAGCGGATTCAAAGCGATTTCCCGCACCGCCGCAGAGCGTGCGATCAGCCCACCCGTACGCCGGGTCTTACGACCGGACCAGTCATCGAGCCCATCCGGTGTCTGATCGATAAGCGGCAGAAGTTCCGCCTGCAACGTCTGCAGCTGCTCCGGCGACAGAACGTCGCGGATGATACAAGCGCCATCCCGCTCCATGGCACGCACGATGTCCTCAACGGTGCAATCGGGGCTAAGTACTTCAAGACTCATACAACAATTACTCCAAATGAATTCCCGTATCGGGTGGGGTGGCGTGACATTTAATCGAGCTTGGCAGCAAGACTATTACGAATGTTGACTACCGTCAACAGTTGCGCTGAATAATTTCAACATTGAAACGGGCACATTTATTTGGGCACTTTTTCTATCCCACAAAAACAAAAGCCGCTCTGCAATGCAAAGCGGCTTCGCCCAACAGCATATGACTACCTAGCCAAAATCATGCCGCCTGCATCTGGTGGGGACCAGGCGCTTCTGGCGGATATATCAGCGGCGTGCCGACATCGTACGTCTGAGTTAAGAGATTGACGAAAGCGGCGTCGTGCAGTGGTTCGGACGGCTCCTGGAACTTTATGCCGCGCGCGCGCAGATCTTGAATGAAAATATCGAACACCTTGTCATGAGTGAGGTCGTCGCTGTGATCCATCGTCTTTTTCAGCTCAGTAAAGTCCTCATAAACATCAGCGCTCCAATGCACTAAAAAGCGCGTCTCTTCGGCTGGAATACGCTGAATCACTTTGCCATCGGTGGTGATCTGCCAACCATCCGCCACTTCAGGATCGGCGCCGAATACCGAATTGAACGCCAGCCCTTGGGGATGACGCATTTCGAGCGGGCCATTCGCTTCTGCGCGGTGATACATCATTTCGGCCTGCACGAGCACGCCGTTGTTCCACATCGGCGAAGGCAAGCGCTTCGGTTGAGCGAGCGGGCCCTCAGGCCAGTAGGTAAAACCGCCGCCAATTTTGCCGGGGTAGAACCACGTAATAACCTGGGCCATTTTTTTCAGATATGGCTTAAACAGGCCCGATTTGCCCATCGTGTTCGCCAGCCAAATCGGCGAATTCGCGTGGGTCAGACCGCGGAAGTTAACACCGTCGAGATGCGCGGGATCATGACAATTGGCCGGACCTTGGATATTGAACAGCATCATCATCGGCTGCGCGTACTTCGCATTCCAGTACGAGCGGGCATACTCCAGAAACTTGCTGTTGTAGAAGCAATCTTCGAGCTCCGGGTAATAACAGGTGCCGTGCTCACCCAGATAGCCCCGAAAATGGGTCGTTAAGAACATATCAAAAGTCGGTGTGACGCCTTCCGGCATGTTGCCGGACAAAGTCGCTACCACTTCCTCGGCAGAGGCAAAATGCTGAGCCAGAATTAATTTCCACGGCCCTTCTCGGCGCACCACTTCGACCAGGCGACGGTGCTGATCGTCGGTATAAATATTATCGAGCAAGCGCGGTTCAGAAACCGGGCGAAGGGAATTCGCAAGTTCAACATTCATGGGGACTATCCTCTCGGGTTTTCTTTGATGTTCGCGGCGCCAGCGTGGAATATCCACTGGCTGCGGTACAAAAAATGCGGAATATACTGCGTAAAATCATCAGCAGGCGCACTGTAAAAGCGGTGGCAACGCTATCAACAAGGTTCACGCCCGTCAATAATGGATTGTCACCGACACTTCGAATCGCCATACCCTTCAGTTTATAACCACTCCGCCACCATTGCCCTTAACAAACGTTAATGCCGACGCGGCATGGACACACGCACCGTTCGCGATGTTAAAAACTCATCGTTCAAAATAAAATTTAATCTAAATTTTCCGCCCGCATAGCCTTGCACCGCATTGGTTTCTATCAAGAAATTTTTTGTACCACGATCGGCGGTAATCACTACCGGTGTCTCCGCTAAGACCAGAGGATCATCCGGCGCACCCAAAAGAGTCACGAGCGTGGCTTCCGCTTCACCGACAAAAGCCCTACCGAAATTGCGATAGCCAATCTCCACCATGAACACATTGCCGCCATCACTTGGCGAAAATTGATTGTTCACCAACGTGCCTGGCGTTATTGAAACGGAGGAAATCTCAGGTTTCGTCGATTGAGCACTTCCGGAAGTTTTTGCGGCGCTCATCGGCGAAGAGCTCGTTTCCGATAAATCATTTTTCCGGGAGGAAACAGCGGGCACGGTGTCACTCGTCGAGGCTGCGGTTTTCGACGAGTCAATTACTGACGATGCGGTAGGCTTTGGCGCGTCCATCTGCTCCGGCTCGGCGGGCGCATCTTCTTTTTTCTGACGGTCACGATCCGCGCGCGCAACTAAATATCTATATCGCGCACTATCCGCTGCCTCCGGAAATAAACGTGCGACAACTTCGAGAGCTTTTACCGCGCTGGCATCGCCCTCCTCCAAAACAATCGTTTGCAGCTCCGACAAGCTTCTTTCTTGCAGCTGCTTGAGCCCGGTTTGCGCCGCTGCATTATTCGGATCGTCGACAAGCTTCGCGCGATAAACTTGAACCAATTGCTCCAATAATTCAGGACGACTGCGCAAAGATATATCGGCAGCGGGAATCGATATCGCTTGCGAATCTGCAACCTTCACATCGTCTGTCGCCGCACTGGCCTGCAAATCATTTGCAGGTTGCTCACTGCTCGTCGGCGAGGGTGAGCGCGCTTCGCTTTCCATTGACTCCGTATCTGTCACCGGCAATGAATTCTCATTACGCACAACCTGCCCGGTCGATTGAACATTGGCGCCCACTTCCATTTGCGGAGGGCGACCCACCGCAAAAAATACCAGCCCTATGCCAGCCACGATCATCAACAACAGTACAGCGGGATGCATCAGGCCGAAGCGGCGAAACTTGCGACGGCTCATACTGGAATCACGCGAGAATCGACGCGAGGGTTCGGCGGTACGCCCATGAAATTCGCTCCCGTAACCGAGCCGCGAAACCGCCGCTTTTTGCCGCTCGATAGCTGAAGGCCGCACATTCTCCGAGCCATTCGGATTTTCCGCATTTCTGTCGGCATGATTTTTTGAATCGAGATCTTCCATACTTCCCCTACTCTCCAGTTATCGCCGCTTAGTATTGTAAAAGCGTCGTAAGTTTCCGAAGCTCGCTATTTTTGGAAGCTAGTAAAAACTAATAGAAGCCAGGATATTGTGAGATGGACTAGCATTACCCGTACCGCTTTAAACAGCCCAGGTATGAGAATTTACGGATGAGCTCGGCATCGAAATTAGCTTCTTCACTACGCATTCCACCCCGTCCCGATACGCTGACACAGGTCATGCAGGAAATCGGTGCGGATTCACCCAATCTGGGCAAAATCGGCCAGCTGATAAAGAAGGACGTCACGCTCTTTGGTGCTATTTTGCGGCTCGTGAATTCGCCAGCGCTGGGCTTTCAGGATGTTAAAACCATCGATCGCGCAATCATGCTGCTGGGCATCAAGCGTGTGGGTCAGCTGGTGCAAGTTATTTCGCTGCAAAACACATTGTCGGCGAAATTAAAAATTAATCGCTTCTGGGACACCGCCGCAGAAGTCGCCGAAATCACCTCGACGCTCGCCAGACAGCTTACGGGCATATCGGTAGACGATGCATATGCGACGGGGATGTTTCATGACTTCGGCATTCCGTTAATGGTGCAGGCATTTCCCGATTTCAAGGAGCTGATGGCGGAAGCCAACGCCAATCCCGACGCCGATCTCGCGGTAATGGAAACGCAGCTGTATGGGTTCAATCATTACGATGTCGGTTACGAGCTTGGCCGACAATGGTTGTTGCCGCCGTCTATTAACTTTGCCATTCGTTATCAACCGCAACTTGTCGAAGTGCTCTCCGACAAAATTGCCATCGACGATATCGAAACGGTGAAGCCTTTATTGGCGTTACTTGAAATGGCAAAAAATATCAGCGCGATGTATCGAAAATACTGGCGCTCGCAAGATCAGGACCAAGCAATAGATATCGAGCCATTGGCCTACGAATATTTCGATTTAAGTTTGAGTGATTATGTGGAGATGCGTGACAACTACATGCAGGAAATGGCGGCCGGGCGTTAACCGCAGCCGCCAAAAAAACTCATCCTTGACCTCAATCCTTGAGTTACTGCTCCGAGCACCTTCTGCATCGCGATTCGTGAACGGCGATTACATATATTCGCTTGTCTCGTTCGCGTGGAGTTAATATATCAAATTGGTTTTAAAACATTGTGACGGCGTGCTCAAACTCAACAATCACCACTGAACCTGTTTAATTAGCTGCTACTGCGACTTAAAAGAGAGTTTTTTACACAAAAAAAAGCGGCCAATAAGGCCGCTTCTTTATCGCGCAAATTTATTGAATTTCTGCGGGCACCGCCGCAGGTTTTCCACCCGCGACTTGTTGTTTGATGTTGACGATTTCGCGATTCATTTGTTTGCGGAATGTATTGATCGATTCCACCCACTCTTCGTTATTACTCAAACGCGAATCGAGTTTTGCTTGCGCATCGTTCACCGATTTCACTTTATTCGATAACGAATCAATGGATGCTTGATGTTGATCGATTTTCTGTTTGCTCGCATCGATTGACGCAACTGTTTTATCGATTTGTGCACGCGTGCTATCGAGCGTTTTATTTTGCTCACTCACACGCTGATCGGTTGCCGTTAATGCAGCTTGCGTGCTCTTCGCGGATTTTTCGACGGCGGCAATTTGCGCCGACTGACGATCGATCTGCCCGCTCATTTTTTTCAACGTTTCATCGCGCAATTGTGCGACAGCGGCATCCACTTCCTGAATTTTCACCTGTAGGGCGACGCTCGACTGATTCACGCTCTGATCGGTTGTCGACAAACGCTCTTCAAGCGCGACCACGCGCTCGGTGGCGCTGAGCAATTGCGTATGCAGATAGCCTGCCCATGCCGCTGCGGCAACGGCGACGATGCCGAAGATATAAACCAAAGGACCGCTACCGCTTCTCGGCGATGTATCACCGTTATCGGAAGCGCGCGCTTTGGACTTCGGCTTTATTTGTTTGCGTTGATATGAATCGAAATCGTCGCGGTCGGGAACCATTTCGGGGACGTCGGGGAGCGGCTCGTTGTCGTGATGAGGCATAAAAATTGAAGTCCAGTGAAAATAAATCGTGAGGCATTATCGCATCTTAATGAGGCGCTATAAACTTACGTCGACATTGCATGCTTTAACTGTAATAACTTTCGCCAACTTAATGATGGCGTTGAATTTTTAGGGCAGCTCGCCTATCCTGCCGAGGATTTTATATCGCCCCCGACGCTTTGGCATAAA